>CAWUNF010000366.1:0-2410 GCA_963923195.1 uncultured Hyphomicrobiales bacterium
AATCGCGACCTTGATGCGCCGACGCACATTGAGTTCCGTGAGACCAAGGGCGGCAGCCAGCGCCACATGCTGCGGGCGCAGACGCGTGCCAGCGGGAAGTGCAAGCGCGCCTTGCGCAATATCTTCGCCGGCAGGGCGCATATTGGCGCGTGGCTTCAAACCGGGTGGCAGAATGACATGATCGCCGTTCAGCTCGACATCTTCCTGCATGAAGACAGTGTCAGCCCCCTCCGGCATAGGCGCACCAGTAAAGATGCGCGCAACCGTGCCCTTGGCGAGCGGTGAAGCAACAGCACCCGCCGTCACGCGTTGCGAAATCGTGAAAGAACGCGGGCCATCTTGCGGCAGATCGGCGCTTGCAATCGCATAACCATCGACGGCGGAATTCATGAAAAGGGGCAGCGGCACGGGCGCATTCAGCGGTTCCGCCAAAATGCGATTGTCGGCCTCATGCAGACTGACGCGCTCAACGCCCTCAACCGCCGCCAAACGCTGGGTGACAATAGACAGTGCCTCATCGACGGGCATTAAAGCGCCGCCAAAGGCAAAGCAATCGTCGGAGAGCTGCGCCATTCTTTTGCCTAATCTCCTGAAGCCATCAGCACATCGCTCAAAGGCACGGCTTTCGCAAGCATCATATCGGCGATTTTTTCAATGTCATCGAGATGGAACACCGGCAGCATGGTCTCAACCGGCACATCGCTCGCCACCGCCACAATGGCTTTGTCCTGCACATGCAGAAACGGTTTGCCATTCTCCGCGCGATAAACTTCGATTTTAGGATGCGGGTCGGATTTGAAACCTTCAATGATGACCAGATCAACAGGTGAGAGCAGCGACAGCAATTCCGGCAATGTCGGCTCAGGTTCACCACGCAATTCATGCATCAAGGCAAAGCGATTGGCCGAGGCGATCAGCACTTCTGTGGCGCCCGCTTGGCGATGCTTCCAGGAATCCTTGCCCGGAATATCAACGTCAAATTTGTGATGCGCATGTTTCAACGTCGAGACGCTTAATGACCTGCCGATCAAATGCGGAATGACACGCTCTAACAACGTGGTCTTTCCTGCTCCGCTCCAACCTGCAAGACCGATCAAACGCATGTTCTCATTCCCTCTCCCTCGTCATTGCGAGGAGGCCCGAAGGGCCGATGCGGCAATCCATATTCTTTCTGGATTGCTTCGGCTCAAGCTCGCAATGACGGCGAGGCTCAAAACAAAACTGCCCGACGAACCGCCGGGCAGCTTATCTCATCAAGCAGAATAAAGCTTATTCTGCTGGCACGCTATTGCGCGGCACAGAACGGGCCTTCGCCTGCTCTTGCTCGACCCAAAGTGCGTGATGCTCTTTCGCCCAATTGAGATCGACTTCGCCCGTGCCCATTGCATCAAAGGCGCCTTCCATCCCAACCGAACCAATATAGGCATGGGCCAACATGGCGGCGACAAAGCCGACTGCAAGCACGGCATGAACCGTTGTCATCAATTGCAAGCCCGCAACACCATCAGGTGCCGTATAAGGGAAGAGCAGGAACCATCCCGACACAGACATCACCGCGCCGCCCGCAATGACAATCCAGAAGACAACCTTCTGGCCTGCATTGAAACGCTCAGCCGGAGGATGCTGGCCCTTGGAGAAAAGACCACCACCCTGCTTGATCCATTCCATGTCGATCTTGTTGGGGATGTTATCCTTCACCCAAAGCAAGAACATCAACACCACGCCCGCCATGAAGGGGAAGGCAAGGTAATTATGCGCCAGCTTGCCATAGCCGCTGATCGTCGCAAAAGTTTCTGGCCCAAAGAGCGGCAAGATCACCATGCGTCCGAAGGAAACATTCAAACCCGACAGCGCAAGAATGATGAAGCAACCTGCGGTCATCCAATGCGCGAAACGATCAAGCGAAGCGAAACGCGTGATCGTCTGGCCTGAAAAACCGTTGTCGATCTTAATGCGGCCACGCACCAAGAAAAACAGCACCAAAGCGCCAAGCATCCCTAAGAGAACGACGCCGCCAATGGTCGGCAGCTTATTCTGATGGAAGTCACGCCACGTCTGGCCCTGCGGCTGGATGAGGCTTGCCGCCTTTGGATCAGGAATGGAGATGCGCCCCGAAAGACGATCACCTTCCTTCAATTGCTGCAGGAGTTTTTCTTCCTGCACAGCTTCCTTGGTCGGGTTGAAATTATTGTATTGCGCGGTTGCCGGCACAAAAGCGCTGGCGAAAAGCATCACCAGAGCTGCCGCGATCATTTTGAACTGTGCTTTCATCGCACGACCTTTCACATTCTGTGCGTGAGACATCAGATGGCGACGGTTTCTTTATAGGCTGTCTTCCAGCCCCAAGCACCCGAGCCATAACCGCGCTTCATCACGCGTTCCTTGTAGATCGTGGCGATCATCTCGCCGT
>CAWUNF010000367.1:0-2407 GCA_963923195.1 uncultured Hyphomicrobiales bacterium
CTGCTTTGCAAACGCATCTTTATGAAGATCGCGTGATGAAAGTCGGCCGCATTCAAGTTGGCAATGGCGTGACGGTTGGGGCCAATGCGACCGTGCTTTATGATACGCAGATTGGTGATTTTGCCCGTCTGGGTCCGCTCACCATTGTCATGAAGGGCGAACATATCCCCGCTCATACCGAATGGATCGGCTCACCCGCAGTGCCAGCGGTGGCGAGGGAAGTCGCCGCCCACTAGCATCCGTCATTGCGAGCGGAGCGAAGCAATCCAGACATATTGCGAGACGCTGGATTGCTTCGTCGCTGGGCGCCTCACAATAACGATCCTACATCACGCGCAGGCTTGCCATCTCTGTGCGCTTACGCGGGCGCACGACAATTTCGACATCCTGATCCAGTGCGACCAGAAAGCGCATGAGCCGCTCGACCGAGAATTGCTGGAAATGGCCCCGCAGCATTTTCGAGACATCGGGCTGTGTGATGCCGAAAATTTCTGCGGCTTCCCGCTGCTTCAATTTGCGCTGCTTCATAATGTCTGTGATTTTGACAACGAGCTGCGCTTTTAGGAGATGCTCTTCTGGATTGGGAAGACCAATATCAGCGAAGATATTGTCAGTTCCCATTTCGACGTGAATGGCTTTTTTCATGACGCGTGACCCTTCATCCATTCTTCGGCTTCACGAAGCCTTTGACGTATCGTTTCGATCTCAAACTTGGGCGTTTTGATTCCGGATTTTGATTTTTTCTGAAAGGCATGAAGGACAAAAATGACGGACGAGAATTTGACTGTGTAGATCGTTCTATATGTGTCGCCTCGATAAGATTCCAGAATCTCGATGACGCTTGGGTGTAGCCCCGTCAGCATTTTCGTCTTGTGATGACGTTCGCCAGTTTGTGCGAGGTACAGGGCATATCCCATCTCTGCCTGCACCTCGTCGGGGAAGGCTAAAAAGTCTTTTTTGCTGGACCCAATCCAAGCGACGGGGCGCGGGAAAATGTGTTGAGCCATGAAAATATGGTGATATCACTATAAATGTCAATATGGTTCATACTGCCCAGCCCGCCCGCGATTGCCAAGTCTCCCCAGCCCCCCTAGAAAGCTCCCCATGTCGCACAACACATTCGGCCACCTTTTCCGTTTCACGACCTATGGCGAGAGTCACGGGCCTGCGATCGGCTGTGTGGTGGATGGCGTGCCGCCACGCATTCCTTTGGCGCCTGAAGATTTGCAGGTCTGGCTCGACAAGCGCCGACCGGGGCAATCGCGTTTCACCACGCAGCGCCAAGAGCCCGATCAGGTGAAAATCCTCTCCGGCGTCATGGATGATGGCACGGGGCAGATGGTGACGACCGGCACATCCATCGGTTTGCTGATCGACAATGTTGATCAGCGCTCCAAAGATTATGGCGAGATCGCCAAATCTTATCGGCCCGGTCATGCTGATTACACTTATGATGCGAAATATGGCATTCGCGATTATCGCGGCGGCGGACGTTCCTCCGCGCGCGAAACAGCGATGCGTGTCGCGGCCGGTGGCATTGCGCGCAAAATTTTGTCAGGCGTCACGATCCGTGGTGCGCTCGTGCAAATGGGCCCGCACAAAATTGATCGCGCGCGCTTCGACTGGAACGAAGTCAACAACAATCCTTTCTTCTGCCCGGATGCGAAAGCTGCAGCCGAATGGGAAGCCTATCTCGATGGCGTGCGCAAAGCAGGCTCATCTTGTGGTGCTGTGATTGAACTTGTGGCCGAAGGCGTGCCGGCTGGATGGGGCGCGCCTATCTATGGCAAGCTCGATGCGGAACTTGCTTCCGCGCTGATGTCGATCAATGCCGTGAAAGGCGTTGAGATCGGCGATGGCATGGCCTCTGCTGCTTTATCAGGCGAAGACAATGCCGATGAAATGCGCATGGGTGGCGATGGCAAGCCTGTCTTCTCGTCTAATCATGCGGGTGGCATTTTGGGCGGCATTTCGACAGGCCAGCCGATTGTCGCGCGTTTTGCCGTGAAGCCAACATCTTCCATTCTCACGCCGCGTCTGTCGGTTGATCGCATGGGTCACGAAGTCGAATTGCGCACCAAGGGGCGTCACGATCCGTGCGTGGGCATTCGCGGCGTGCCGGTGGGTGAAGCTATGATGGCGATTGTTTTGGCCGATGCTTTGCTGCGCCATCGTGCGCAAATTGCTGAGCAGCGTAGCTGGCCTTTCGACAAATAAGCGCGCTCGCTTTTTCTGAAAGATTCGTAGACCCCCACTCCTAACCTCTCCCCTCAAGGGGGAGAGGGACTTGATGCAGTTTGTTTTCAAAGTTGCTTGTCGCGATGCCGATGCAGGCAAACTCCCTCCCCCAATGGTCTTGATTTGGGGGGGGCCTGTCTCTTATACACATCTGACGCTGCCGACGATA
>CAWUNF010000368.1:0-2397 GCA_963923195.1 uncultured Hyphomicrobiales bacterium
GTGGCGACGCCCTTCAAAAGGTCACGACGCTGGAATTCCATATATGCCTCCCTTGACCCCGCTCTTTTCCGGCGGTGTTCCTGATGGCGATACTATGGCGCGGCGGCGGGAGCCAAAGCAAGAGCGGGGCAGCCTTTGCCCCGCCCCTCTCACTGAAAATCCTGCTTCTTTTCGACCCTTTCCGGGCTGAAGTCAGCGCTGATCCAAACCGGCCCGGCGCAAAGCATCCGCCAAAGCACCCGAGGCGGCCGTCGGCGCTGCCTTTTGCTGCACCTGCTTAATTGCCCGTTGCGTGCCTGTATTTTGCGCCTCGCGCTGGCGCGGCTGCTGGGCGCCCGGCTCGGCATCCATGCGCATAGAAAGTGAAATGCGTTTGCGCGGCGCATCCACATCCAAGACTTTCACCTTCACCACGTCACCGGGCTTGGCCACATCGCGCGGATCTTTCACAAAGGTCGTGGACATGGCGGAAATATGCACAAGCCCATCTTGATGCACGCCAATATCAACAAAGGCGCCGAAAGCCGCGACATTGGTGACGACACCTTCCAAAATCATGCCGGGGCGCAGATCGGAGATTTTCTCCACGCCATCTTGGAAAGATGCCGTCTTAAAACTCGGTCGCGGATCACGACCGGGCTTTTCCAATTCTTTCAAAATATCGGTGACGGTTGGCAGGCCAAAAGTCTCGTCGACAAATTCTTTTGGACTTAAGGCGCGCAGCGAAGTGACATTGCCAATGAGCACATGAATGTCGCTCTTTGTGGCTTCCAAAATGCGGCGCACGACCGGATAGGCTTCGGGATGGACGCTCGACATATCCAATGGATCATCGCCCCCACGAATTCGCAGGAAGCCTGCGGCAAGCTCAAAGGCTTTCGCGCCCAAGCGCGGCACATTACGCAAGGCCGAGCGGCTCTTGAACGGGCCATTGGCATCACGATGCAGGACAATATTTTGCGCCAATGATTCTGTGAGACCCGAGACGCGCGACAGCAGCGGGGCGGAAGCTGTATTCACATCAACACCCACCGCATTCACGCAATCTTCCACGACAGCATCCAGCGAGCGCGACAATTTCATTTCAGACAGATCGTGCTGATATTGGCCCACACCAATCGACTTCGGGTCAATCTTCACAAGCTCAGCAAGAGGGTCTTGCAGGCGGCGTGCAATCGACACAGCACCGCGCAGCGACACATCAAGCTCGGGCAATTCAGAGGATGCGTAAGCAGAAGCCGAATAAACAGAGGCGCCAGCTTCCGACACCATGACTTTGGTGAGCTTTAATTCGGGCGCGCCTTTGACCAATTCGCCCGCGAGCTTATCTGTCTCGCGAGAGGCCGTGCCATTGCCAATCGCAATCAGTTCGACCTGATGCTTGCGGCAAAGATTGGAGAGGATCGCGAGCGATTCATCCCAGCGCCGCTGCGGCTCATGGGGATAGATGGTGGCCGTATCAACCACTTTGCCCGTTGCATCAATGACCGCCACTTTCACGCCCGTCCGAAAACCTGGATCAAGGCCAAGTGTGGCGCGCGCACCCGCCGGTGCAGCCAGCAAAAGATCACGCAAATTGCCAGCGAAAACTTTGACCGCTTCTTCTTCCGCATGTTGCCAGAGGCGCACACGCAAATCGACCGAGAGTGAAGATTCCATACGCGTGCGCCATGCCCAGCGCACACAATCTGACAGCCATTTGTCTGCCGGACGTCCCAAGTTGGAAATGCCAAACTTAGAAGCGATGCGGTTTTCATAAAGGGTCGGCACGCCCGGCACAGGTGGCTCGACATCGGCTTCCATCTTCAAATCAAGCATTTCTTCCTTCTCGCCCCGGAACATGGCGAGGATGCGATGCGAAGGAAGCTTGGTGAAGGGCTCAGCGAAGTCGAAATAATCGGCGAATTTTGCGCCCTCCGTCTGCTTGCCCTCGCGCACGGTGGAACGCAGACGCCCGCGTGTCCAAAAGGTCTCGCGCAAATCACCGATCAGCTCGGCATTTTCGGCAAAAGTTTCGACCAGAATAGAACGCGCGCCCTCAAGGGCTGCTTCCACCGTCTCAATGCCCTTTTCCTTGTCGATGAATTTTTCTGCCTCCGCACGCGGATCAAGTGCAGGATTGGCAAGCAGGCTTGTGGCCAGAGGCTCAAGACCTGCTTCGCGCGCAATCTGCGCTTTGGTCCGGCGCTTGGGCTTAAAGGGCAGATAAATATCTTCCAGCCGCGCTTTCGTGTCAGCAGCATTGATCTGCGCGAGCAAAGCATCATCGAGCTTGCCCTGCTCTTTGATACTGTCGATCACCGCTTTGCGACGCTCTTCGAGTTCGCGCAAATAGCGCAGGCGCTCGTCGAGTGTGCGCAATTGCGCATCATCCAAAGTGCCTGTCACTTCTTTGCG
>CAWUNF010000369.1:0-2391 GCA_963923195.1 uncultured Hyphomicrobiales bacterium
CTTTGATTTTGAGCCTGTCACAAATGGCCTGCGCATGGTCGCGCGTGGTTGGATCTGGCACGGTCGGGCCAGAGGCAATGGCGGAAAGATCATCACCCGGCACATCCGAAATGATCAGCGACACAACGCGCGCCGGATGACAGGCAGCGGCCAATTGCCCGCCTTTAATGGCGGAGAGATGACGGCGCACAATATTCATCTCAGCAATGCCTGCGCCGCTGGCGAGCAAAGCGCGATTGATCTCTTGCTTGTCTTCAAAGCTCACGCCTTCAGCAGGCAAGGTCAGCAAAGCAGACCCACCGCCTGAAATGAGACAGAGAACGAGATCATCAGGCCCAGCAGATTGCGCCAATTTCAACATGCGCGCGGCGGCATCGCGCCCGGCTTGATCAGGCACGGGATGGGCTGCTTCCACCACGTCAATCTGTTTGCAGGCAAGGCCGTGGCCGTAACGCGTGACAACGAGACCTTCGAGTGCGCTTGGAGAATTTTCTGGCCAATGATCTTCAACCGCCTTGGCCATGCTGGCCGCGGCTTTGCCCGCGCCCAGCACAATCGTGCGGCCTTTCGGTGGCGAGGGCAAATATTTCGGCACGCAAAGTGCGGGATCAGCCGCGGCAATGGCGGCTGCAAACATCTGTCGCAAAAGGGCGCCGCGATCGGTCATTCAAAAAGACGCTGGATGATGCTTGTGCCAATGGCGCGCAATATCAAGACGCGTTGCGCACCATGCCTCAGCCCCAAAGCTTTGCACATAATCCATGAAGCGTGCGAGCGCGGCCGCACGACCCGGACGCCCAACAAGCCGACAATGCAAACCAACTGACATCATTTTTGGAAAACCAGCGCGGCCTTCTTCCAATAAAGTGTCGAAAGAATCTTTCAGATAAGAGAAGAATTGATCACCCGCATTGAAACCCTGCGGCGTTGCAAAGCGCATGTCATTGGCATCCAACGTATAGGGAATGATGAGATGGGGACCCTTCGGACCCTTCACCCAATAGGGCAGATCATCGGCATAAGCGTCAGATGAATAGAGGAAGCCGCCCTCTTCCATCACAAGTTCGGCCGAATGCATGGACGCACGGCCCGTATACCAGCCAAGCGGACGTTCCCCCGTCACCTCAGTATGGATGCGGATTGCTTCCATCAAATGCGCGCGCTCTTCTTCTTTCGCGTAATCTTTATATTCGATCCACTTCAAACCGTGGCTCGCCATTTCCCAACCTGCTTCTTTCATGGCGCCCACCTGCTCGGGCGAGCGCATGAGAGCATGAGCAACCCCATAGACGGTGACTGGAATATTGCGCGCGGTGAAGAGACGCCACAGACGCCAAAAGCCAGCGCGTGCGCCATATTCATAAATGGATTCCATATTCCAATGGCGTTGGCCCGGCCATTGCGCGGCGCCGACAATTTCAGACAGGAAGGCTTCTGACGCGGCATCGCCGTGCAAAATATTGTTTTCCGCGCCCTCTTCATAATTGACGACAAATTGCACGCAGACCTTGGCCCCACCCGGCCATTTCGGATCGGGGGGATTGCGGCCATAGCCTTTCATATCGCGGGGGTAAGCGCTCATTTGGGCAAGAATCCTCTGCTCAGATGGGCGCCAAAATAGCCTGCCGAGCGCCCATCGGCCATGCCCCTTTGGCGGGGGCGGCGCTATCCACACCCTGAGGCGCCCCAAACTTGCCCGGGCGGCCATTTCCCTCCAAAACGAGCTGAGAGGATTGCCCAAGGCAGCTCGCGCCCGCGCCATAAGCGGGAGGGCCACCTTGATGAGGGCCAAGGAGAAGCCGTATGGGCCAGTATCGCGTCACCGTTGACACAGGGGGCACGTTTTCGGATTTCGTCTATGTGAATGAAGAGACCGATGAGGTCTCCATTGCGAAAATCCCCTCCACCCCAGACGACCCATCGCGCGCCATTCTGTCAGGTGTGCAGCTCTTGATCGACAAGGGCGTGCTGCCGGATGACATTACTTACTTTTGTCACGGCACCACTGTTGGCACCAATGCGCTGCTTGAAGGCAAAGGCGTCAAGACCGCATTGCTTGTCACCAAAGGCTTTCGCGGCGTTTATGAAGTGCAGGAGCAATCGCGCCCGCATGGCTCTGTCATTTTCGACATTATGTATGACCGCCCCAGCCTGCTCGTCCCCGCTTCACTTACCGCCGAAGTGCCGGAACGCATTTCCTTCGAAGGCAAAGTGCTCGAAGAGCTGGATGAAAAGGCGCTGCGCGCCGCACTCGCGCCGCTGAAACGCGCAGATGTGAAATCAGTCGCTGTCTCGCTGCTCTTCTCCTTCTTGCATCCAAAACACGAACAGCGCGTGCGCGAGATTGTGCTTGAAGAAATGCCCGGCGTTGAAGTGTCGCTCTCCTGCGAA
>CAWUNF010000370.1:0-2383 GCA_963923195.1 uncultured Hyphomicrobiales bacterium
CTCTGAGACGCTCGCGGAAGCTGAAAGCGCACGCCCCGCGACAATGGATCATCGCGAAGATTGGCGCGACCTGCCGCTTGTCACCATTGATCCAGCAGATGCCAAAGATCACGATGATGCCGTTTATGCGTGCGTGGATGATGATCCAAACAATGAAGGGGGCTTCATTGTCACGGTCGCCATTGCCGATGTTGCGGCTTACGTGCGCCCCGGCAAACCGCTCGACCGCGAGGCTTTGGAGCGCGGCAATTCGGTTTACTTCCCCGATCGCGTCGTACCGATGTTGCCCGAGCGCATCTCAAACGATCTCTGCTCATTGCGCGCTTTGGAAGATCGTCCAGCTTTGGCCGTGCGCATGATTATCGGCGCAGATGGTCAAAAAAGAAAACACACATTCCACCGCATTATGATGCGATCAGTGGCCAAGCTTGCCTATCCGCAAGCGCAAGCGGCGATTGACGGTCATGTTGACGAGATTACCAAGCCGCTGCTCGCATCTGTCTTGAAGCCGCTGTGGGCGGCTTATGAATGTGTGAAACAAGCGCGCGCCAAGCGCAGCCCGCTTGATCTCGATTTGCCCGAGCGCAAAATCCTGCTCAAACCCGATGGCACGGTTGATCGCATCATCGTGCCAGCGCGTTTGGATGCGCATAAGCTCATCGAAGAATTTATGATCCTCGCCAATGTGGCGGCGGCAGAGACGCTGGAACAGAAGAGCCAAGAGCTCATCTACCGCGCGCATGATGAACCTTCAGCCGAAAAGCTTACCAATCTGTCGGAGTTCTTGTCCTCTATTGGCATTAAGCTCGCCAAGGGGCAGGTGCTACGCACATCCAATTTCAATGACATTCTCGCCCGCGTGAAGGGCACGGATAATGAGCATGTCGTGAATGAGATTGTTCTGCGCACGCAAGCGCAGGCAGAATATGTGGCCGAGAACTACGGCCACTTCGGCTTGAACCTGAAACGCTATGCGCATTTCACCTCGCCCATTCGCCGCTATGCTGATCTCATCGTCCATCGCGCGCTTATCCGTGCGCTGAAGCTCGGCCCCGATGGCCTGCCCGATATGGAAGGTGGCGAGCTCGCTGAAATTGCCGCGCGCATTTCTGCCTCTGAGCGCCGCGCTATGGCAGCCGAACGCGAAACCACAGATCGTTTGATTGCGGGCTGGCTGTCGGAACAGATCGGCGCGTCCTTCCAAGGCCGCATTGCGGGCGTCACCAAGGCCGGTCTCTTTGTGAAGCTGTCGGAAACGGGCGCGGATGGTTTCATTCCCGCCTCGACTTTGGGAACCGATTATTTCCGCTATGAGGAAGGCCTCCACGCGCTCATTGGCAATCGGACGGGCGAGACTTTTCGGCTTGGCGATGCGGTCGAGGTCAAGCTTGTCGAGGCAGCCCCCTTTGCGGGCGCCTTGCGCTTTGAAATGCTCAGCGATGGCAAGGCCCGGCCCGGCGGCGGAAGCTTTGGCAAAAAGGCGAAAAAAGGGCGCGACACCCGGTCACCTCGCAAAAAGGGCGCGAAAGCCTCATTGAAGGCTGTTAAGAAGCACCGCTGAACAGGCCTGTAACGACCCATGACCGATTCTGTAAAATCTTCAGACACCTCCCCCCGTGATTGGAAAGCTGCGCTCAAGACCGGCTTTCGTATGCGCTGCCCGGCCTGTGGTGAAGGTCAGATGTTTTATCGCTTCTTGAAGGTGAGCGATTGCTGCCCGAATTGCGGCGAAGAATTGCACCATCATCGCGCAGACGATGCGCCGCCCTATTTCACCATTCTCGTCGTCGCCCATATTGTTGGTGCGCTCATGCTCCTCGTCGAAGAGCATAATGATGCACTCGACATTCGCATTCACATGGTCGTCTGGCCCATTCTCACATTGGCACTCGTCTTTTGGTTCTTGCCGCGCTTCAAAGGCGCGCTGGTCGCCTATCAATGGGCTTTGCGCATGCATGGTTTTGAAACTGTGCAGCCGCGCGCCGATAAGGCGCTTGCGTGAGTGAGGCTTCCGCCAAACCTGCATTTGCAGGCCTTGCTGGCGAAAAATCGGCGCCGGGATCTGGTCATCCCACCATTCGCCCTGTTCCCGCCGCCACAATGATCATTGTGGATGGCTCTGGCGCTGAGCCCCAAGTTTTAATGGGCAAGCGCCATGAAAAACATGTTTTCATGCCGGGCCGTTATGTCTTTCCCGGCGGGCGTGTTGATCCCACAGATCGCAAAATGAATGTTGCCGGCGCCTTGCATGAGCTGGTTGAAATGCGGCTCATCAAACGTGCGCGCAAAGCCACCACATCCAGCGCGCGTGCCTTGGCTCTTGCTGCCATTCGCGAGACCTATGAGGAAACGGGCCTGCTCATTGGCTCGGCTGATTACGGCA
>CAWUNF010000371.1:0-2383 GCA_963923195.1 uncultured Hyphomicrobiales bacterium
TTTCCGCTGCCCAAACAGCGCTCGGCATTTGGCGCCCGAAACTCCAATTGCCAAAGCCAGCCTGAAGCGGAAAGCGGGATTTCTATATCCTCAGCAAGATTTTGAATTGTGCGCCCCTGGAACGCAGGGGATGATTGTTCTCGCCCGACAAAGAGAACAAAAAACATGCTGATTCTAAATAACCAAGACGTGGCCATGCATCTAAGCATGGGGGATGCGATTGTGGCTCTGGATCGCGGCTATCGCCAGCTCGTCACGCAAGAGGCTGTCTGCAAGCCGCGCACAGATGTGCAAATTCCCACCAGCCAGCATGGCAAAGTCTATCAATGGAGCAGTGTTGAAGGCGGCTCAACCGATGGCTATTTCGCCATTCGCATCAAATCCGACATTATCTATGAGCAAGACTATAATGGTGCGCGCACGCAGGAAAAATATTGCGTCCAGCCCGGCACCTATTGCGGCCTCATCATGCTCACGCGTGTTGAAACCGGCGAACCTTTGGCCTTTGTCAATGATGGCCTCATGCAGCTCATGCGCGTTGGTGCGGATGGTGGCATTGGCACAAAATATCTCGCGCGCGAAAATGCCGAGGTCGTTGGCATGTTGGGCTCTGGCGGCATGTCGCGCTCGCATATGGATGCTTTCATGCATGTGCGCCCCAATCTGAAGCGCCTCCAAGTCTATTCGCCCACCAAAGCCAATCGTGAGCGCTTTGCGGCAGAGATGGCCGAAAAGCATGGCATTGAAGCTGTGGCCTGTGACGAGCCCGAACAGGTCTATCGGGGTGCGGATATTTTTGCCGCTTTGACCGATTCCGCCGTCTCCGTCATACGTGGAGATCTGCTCGAAAAAGGCACGCATCTTGTTGCACCGGGCACGGGCGATGGCATTAGCGATCCCAAAATTATCGAAAAGATTGACGTCTATCTGCGCTTTGGGAATGCGACTGCGCCTTGGGGTGTGAGTGATGTTGAGGATGAATATTTCACTTATGCCGCTCTGCCTGACGTCGATACAGGCTTTAAACGCAAGACGACCGGCAAGCGCGGGCATGGCGCTGTCTTTCCACGCGAGCGCACACTCACTTATGCCGATCTTATGAATGGGCGCACGAGCGGGCGCACATCGCCTGAGCAGATTTCTTATTCTGAACGCGGCAATCTGCAAGGCAATCAATTCTGGCCTCTGGCCGCACGCCTTTACGAACTCGCCAAAGAGCGCGGCTTTGGGCGCGAAATACCAACCGAATGGTTTCTGCAAGATATACGCAACTAACAAAAAATAAGGGAGGATGTTATGAGGCAGATAGGTCTAGCACTGGGCGCACTCTCTCTCCTGATCCAAGGCGCTAGCGCTCAAGCGCCGAGCGATGATGGTTTTTACAAAGGCAAGACCATCTCGATCATCGTCGGCTTTACGCCGGGGGGCAGTTATGACGCTTATGCGCGCACATTGGCGCGCCATATGCCGCAATATATTCCCGGCAAACCAACAATCATCGTGCAAAACATGCCCGGCGGGGGCACGCTGACCGCGGTGCGCTATCTCGATGGCAATACGCCCAAAGATGGCACGATGCTCGCAGCTTTCACCTCGGGCCTCATCACAGCATCCATCGCTGATCCCGATTCCGTAAAATATAATTTTTCAGATTTGGGGTGGGTCGGTTCAATCACCCGCGATTTCAGCGTGTGCTACGCATGGCATGCCACGGGCATCAAATCGCTGGCAGATGCGAAAGCGCGCAAAGAATATATTATTGGTGATGCGGCGCGCGGCTCTTCTGCCTCGATCAATTCCACCATTCTTTCACAGATGCTCGGCGTCAATGTGCGCACGATCATGGGCTATACTGGCTCTGCTGAAAGTCGCATTGCAATTGAGCGCGGCGAATTGGAAGGCCATTGCGGTGCATGGGTGAGCCTGCCGCAAGATTGGCGACAGAAAAATCAGATCGTGCCTTTCGTTCGCTTCTCACGCACTGCTTTACCGGACATGCCCGCCAGCGCCGTCTTCGCAGGCGATATCGTGACATCTGAAGATGATCGCAAGCTGATTGATTTTCTGCTCGCGCCCTCGGAAGTCGGCCGCCCCTTTGTCGTATCGAAACTTGTGCCCGCAGAACGTCTCAAAACTTTGCGCGATGCTTTTATGAAGACGATGGAGAACAAGGAATTTTTGAGCGAGACTGAACGACAAGGACTGCCGATCAGCGCCATCAGCGGCGAAGAGGCTCAGAAAATGGTCGCGGCCATTTATCAAGCGCCTCCCGCCTTGGTCCAACGCGGGCGCGCAATTTTGAAATGAGGGGCTCGTTTAAGCTTTCTTCAAAAATTCAGTCTTGAGCACGAGGCCTTTCACCTTTTCCGCATTGCATTCGATC
>CAWUNF010000372.1:0-2368 GCA_963923195.1 uncultured Hyphomicrobiales bacterium
CCTGCCGTATCAAATGAATCCAATGTGCCAAGCCGCACATTATTAGAAATGCCGGGCAGTTTTTTAATATCGGCTTCGCGGATGCCACGCACAAGCGCGCCCGTCTGCTGATAGGGTGAAGAGACACCCGCCGCACTTTCCACCATTGGCAAAGCCAATGTCACGCCCTTCACTTTACGAATGCGGTCTGTCACCTCATCATAATCATCAAGCGGGCGTTCTACGCCTTGCAAAAAAACATGGCCGTTAATGCCGATGATCTTATTCATCAGCTCAATGTGAAAGCCATTCATCACCGACATAACGACAATGAGCGTCGCCACACCGAGCATAATGCCAACAAAAGAAAAGCCCGCAATGACGGAGACAAAGCCCTGCGCCCGTCGCGCGCGCAAATAGCGCAGCGCGATCATCCACTCAAAAGGTGAGAAGGCTTTGGCGCCTGTCGGCTCAATCATGCAATCTCTCCCCAGTCATTGCGACCGCGAGAGCAGCGCAACGACAAGCAATCCAGGTTTTTCTGGATTGCCGCGTCGGGCTTTGCCCTCCTCGCAATGACGAACTGGATGATCAATGTGCTTACGCTTTCTTCGCCGTGAATTTATTGATTGCCTCATCGAGCGAGAGCATTTCACGCTCGCCGGAACGACGATATTTCACTTCCACCTTGCCCTCGGCCAAAGCCTTCGGACCAACGATGATCTGCACAGGCAGACCGATCAAATCCATTGTGGCAAATTTCGCACCCGGACGATCATCGCGATCATCATAGAGAACATCACGACCAGAATTGGTGAAGGCCTCATAGAGCTTGGTGCATGCCGCATCTGTCGCTGCATCACCGACCTTCAAATTGGCAAGACCCAGATTAAACGGGGCAACCTCATCCGGCCAAATAATGCCAGCCTCATCATGATTGGCTTCAATCAGCGCAGCAACGAGGCGCGACGGACCAATGCCGTAAGAGCCCATTTGCACATGCACATCCTTGCCATCAGGGCCATTCACAACAGCCTTCATGGGTTCGGAATATTTCGTCCCAAAATAGAAGATGTGACCGACTTCAATGCCTCGCGCGGAGACACGCTCAGCTTCCGGCATGGCTTCATAAGCCGCCGCATCATGCATTTCGGATGTCGCCGCATATTTCGACGTCCATTTTTCAAAGACGCCCTGCATGGTTTCGCGGCTGTCGAAATCGATATTTTCAGCAGGCGCGTCGAGCTCAAGGAAATCCTTGTGGCAAAAAACTTCGCTCTCACCGGTTGAAGCCAGAATAATGAATTCATGGCTGAGATTACCGCCGATTGGCCCCGTGTCGGCGCGCATCGGAATGGCTTTCAGCCCCATGCGTGCGAAGGTGCGCAGGTAAGCCGTGAACATTTTATTGTAGGAATGGCGTGCGCCTTCTGCGTCCAAATCGAAGGAATAAGCATCCTTCATCAAAAATTCGCGCGAACGCATCACGCCGAAACGCGGGCGCACTTCATCGCGGAATTTCCACTGGATATGATAAAGATTGAGCGGTAAATCTTTGTAGGAGCGCACATAAGAACGGAAGATTTCCGTGATCATCTCCTCATTGGTCGGACCAAAGAGCATGTCGCGCTCATGACGGTCCTTAATGCGCAGCATTTCCTTGCCGTAATCATCATAGCGGCCGGACTCGCGCCATAGATCAGCCGATTGGATGACGGGCATCAGCAATTCAATCGCACCCGCGCGGTTCTGTTCTTCGCGGATGATCGCATTGATCTTGTTGAGGACCTTGAGACCGAGCGGAAGCCAAGCGTAAATGCCGGCAGATTCCTGACGGATCATGCCTGCGCGCAGCATCAGGCGATGCGAAACAATTTCCGCCTCTTTGGGCGTTTCGCGCAGGATGGGCAGGAAGAAACGAGAAAGGCGCATCTCAAGGTCCAGTTTAAAGAGAAGAATCAGAATAAGGCCAGGTCATGGCACAGATTACGGGCTAACAAACGCAAACGCCCCCAAAAGACAAGCGAGCCCCCTTTCTGCCCTGCCCAAGATTGCTCCACAGCTTGGGCAAGAGGCTAAAAGCTCTCGGGCTCGCAGGCACTTAACTCTTTGAAAGCGAGGGGGTTTGGAAGTTGTTACAAGCCCCTTCACAACCCCAAAATCCTCGGATACAGTCCTCGCGCTAATCCGAAAGGAGGCCGCCTTCTGGGTAATTCCAAAGGGTGTGCTGCAGTCCAAGTCGCGGGAGGAACCTTTTTCGGTGCGACCTACAGGCGGACTAGAGCTGCCGGGGTCATAAAAAGGCTGGAAAAGGGCGAGACAAGGAGCCTGAAAGCAAGGTATCGGCCTCGGAGGGGGTTGAGCCTTGCTTTTATTTTTTGGCGGTCTC
>CAWUNF010000373.1:0-2357 GCA_963923195.1 uncultured Hyphomicrobiales bacterium
AGCGTCTTTTTAATCGCGCGCATCACATCGAGCGAGACGGGATCTTTCAATTCCGCCATCAAATCGCGCTTCAACACGCCAATGCCATGTTCGGCAGAAATCGAGCCGCCCATATCTGCGACAATGCCATGAACAATTTTATTGGCTTCATCCCAGCGCGCCAGAAACGCCGCTTTATCTGCGCCAACAGGTTGCGAAATGTTGAAATGGATATTGCCGTCGCCCAAATGGCCGAAAGGCACAGGCCGCGCTCCCGGCATGGCTTTAACAATGGCTTGGCTTGCGGCCTCAATAAATTCTGGCACGCGCGCAACTGGCACAGAGACGTCATGTTTGATGGATCCACCTTCCATCTTTTGCACATCTGACATGAGTTCGCGCAGACGCCAGAAATCTTGACGCTGATCGAGAGAGCCTGCGAGCGTGGCATTTTCAATCAGCCCCGCATCCATGCCCTCTTGCAAGAGATGCAACATGCTTTCATGCAAGCCCACATCTGCTATCGAGGTAAGTTCTAACATGACATACCAAGCGTGGCGGCTTTCCAGCGGGTCGCGCGTATTCGTGCCATGTGTCAGCGCAAAGTCGAGACCGATGCGCGGCATGAGTTCGAATGTTTTGACATTTTGACCGCTCAGCTTTTGCGCAAGCATGAGAAGATCAAGCGCAGATTTCGGGCTCTTTAAGCCGATGAAAGCTGTCTCTGTGCTGCGCGGACGCGGATAAAGTTTCACCACTGCGGCGGTCATAATGCCAAGCGTGCCTTCTGATCCCATGAAGAGATGTTTCAGGTCATAGCCCGTATTGTCTTTCTTGAGCTTTGAAAGATTGCTCAAGACGCGCCCATCCGCGAGCACGACTTCGAGCCCATTCACCAATTCGCGCGCATTGCCATAAGCGAGCACCGCCGTGCCGCCTGCATTGGTCGCAAGATTGCCGCCAATTGTGCAGGAGCCTTCGCTGGCGAGCGACAGCGGAAACAGACGATCGGCTTTCTCTGCTTCGTCTTGCACGCGTGCGAGCGTCATGCCCGCTTCGACAATCATCGTGTTGGAAGCAAGATCGACTTCACGCAGACGATCCATGCGATTGAGCGAGAGAATGATCGCGCGGCCCGAACCATCTGGCACTTGTCCGCCCACAAGCCCCGTATTGCCACCCTGCGGCACAATCGCTGTGCCTGTCTCATGGCATAGGCGCAAAATGGCGGAGACCTCTTGCGTCGATCCGGGGCGCACAACAGCGCGCGCGCGGCCATGAAAGAGATCGCGCGGCTCCGACACATAGCCCGCCATGTCGCTCTCAGCGCGCAGCACATGCGGCGCGCCGATGATAGCGACGAGTTTTTCAAGAAGATCGGGCGGGGTCGTGCTCATGTCGTCAGTATAGCTGCTTTGGGCTTTAGCCCAAAAGGCGGCCGCGCCGCTTAGGCTTAGGCTCAGGAAGACGGCGGAACACGCCAACCAGCTCAACATGAGCAGAATGGCGGAATTGATCGACGGGTGTGACCTTTTCTAATTTATAGCCGCCGTCGATCAACAGGCGCGCATCGCGGGCGAATGTCTGCACATTGCAGGAGACGCCGACAATGAGCGGCACTTTCGATTTGGACAGAGCACGCGCTTGCGCTTCTGCTCCCGCACGCGGCGGATCGAAAACAACCGCGTCGATCTTGTCCAATTCGCCACCCATGAGCGGGCGGGTGAAGAGATCACGGCGCTCGGTTTTCACCGCGCGCAGGCCCTCTGCATGAGCCGCGGCGCGCGCCAGAGCTTTGAGAGCGGCTTCATCGCCTTCAATGGCGAGAACTTCGGCGCGCTCAGCCAGCCGCAAAGCAAATGTGCCCGAGCCCGCGAAAAGATCAGCTACGCGTTTTGCGCCGGCTGTCGCCTCGCTTACCAATTGGCCCAACATATATTCGCCCTTGGATGTGGCTTGCAAAAAGCCGCCGGCTGGAATCATCACAAGTGCATTGCCCATGCGCAAAGTGGGCGGGCGGCGTTCGATGATTGTCTCACCATGATTGGAAATGCGCGCGAGATCATGTTTCGCAGCCACTTCAATCAAAGCTTGATTAAAGCCAAAATCGAGCGGACCACAGCCACGCAGATCAAGGTCCAATCCTTCGAGCGTAGTGGTGGCCACAATGTCGAGCGGCTTGCCAATCGGAATGAGCACAGTGGCGGCAGCACGGGCGGCTTCCATCGCGCCGCTCAAGCCCGGATCAAGGATTGGGCAGTCGGGGATTGAGACAATGGTGTGTGCGCGCGCCTGCATGAAGCCAAGCTCCAGACGCTTGCGCGACGCACCTTCATCAATGACGCGCGCATGAAATGTCGCGCGGCGGCGTCCCTCAC
>CAWUNF010000374.1:0-2354 GCA_963923195.1 uncultured Hyphomicrobiales bacterium
GAAAGTCTGATGCGCTTCTAGCTAAAGCGCCGCAGTGCTTCAAGACCGCAAGAGCTCTGATGCCAAAAGTCGTGCCACAGCCTCTGTCAATTCCCGCTCACTCAAGGGTTTTGAAAGCCGGGTCACATGAGCTGGCACATCGCCCGCCTCCTGCGAATGGCCGGTCATGACCAAAGCTGGCAGATGGGGGCGCCTATGTCCCACTTGGCGTAAGAGATCAACGCCACTCATGCCCGGCATGACCAGATCCGTCACAAGCAGATCAAAATCTTGGCTCTCGAGCAGCGCCAAGGCCTTTTGGGCTGATGCCGCCTGTACCACCACATAGCCATGATCCGTCAATAAATCGGCTGTGGCATGGCGCACCAGATCATCATCATCAACCACCAAGAGACGCGCCCCGCGACGCGCTGCAGGTGCAAGTTCCATATGCAAGGGCGCGTCCCTTGCCACATGCTCAGCGCGCGGCAACCAAATTTCAGCGCGCGTTCCCTGGCCAAGCACACTGTCCAAACGAAAAGCGCCGCCCGATTGACTGGCCAAACCATGAACCATTGACAGGCCAAGCCCTGTCCCTCTGCCGACATCTTTCGTCGTGAAGAAAGGCTCACTCGCCCGCGCCAAAGTCTGCGCATCCATGCCTGTGCCATTATCAGCCATCGACAGACAGACATAATCGCCCGCGGGCAAAGCCAAATCATTGCCCTCAGCGAGTTCTGCCGCACGTAAGAGAATGATGATGCGCCCGCCTTGGGGCATAGCATCACGCGCATTGACAGCCAGATTCACAAGCGCCAATTCGAGCTGATTGGGATCAATCAAAGCTGGCGGCACATCGCCATTCAGATCAGCAACAATCTCGACACCACCGCCAAGCGTTGACCGCAAAAGATCCATAATGCCGCGCACCAATTCCGCCACATCCACCACTTTTGGGGCGAGTTCCTGCCGTCGTGCAAAAGCCAGCAGACGCTGCGTTAAAGTCGCACCGCGCTCTGCGCCTTGCATAGCGCGTTCCAATAGATTTTCTGCACGCTCATTGCCGCGTACAAATTTTGACAGCAAGCTGAGATTACCCAAAACAACCGACAGAAGATTATTAAAATCATGGGCAATGCCGCCTGTCAGTTGACCAATGCTTTCGAGCTTTTGCGATTGAAACAAGCGCTGTTCTGCGGCCAAGCGCTGTTCACTTTGAATGCTCAATTGACGCAAAGCTTCTTGTTCTGTTTGCACACGACGCAAAGCAAGCAGTGACAAAACAAGCAAGAAGATAGAAGCAGCACCCGCAACCGCGCCATAAAGACGCAAATTCATGTACCAACGCGCCGCCAAAGCCGCATTTGATTGGCCAAAGACCACATAAAGATCATAAGGGGCAACACGGCGATAGGCGTAAAAACCTCTCACACCATCGATGGGCGAAGGGCCTTGGAAAATTCCCCCCTCTGGCGCATCTGCAATTTGCCGCATCAAAGCTTCTTGACGCTCAAATTTTGGAAAAGGTCGCCGGGGAGGATCAAGTGCAAGAGCTGAACCATCTGCACGCATCAACATGGCCAGATGATTGCCTTCAGGCGCCGCTTCGCGAAAGACAGTTGCAAAATAATCCGGGCTCACGGAGACATGGATAATGCCATCAAAGGCACCTGCTTTATCAATGCGGGCACGGCTCACAGCAACAGAGGCAATATTGGTGGCGCGGCCAACAAAGGCCTCGCTGATTTCCGTCCGCCGACTGCCCTTTTCATGCGTCATAAAAAATGGACGATCAGCAATCGAGACATTGGGGTCCCAATCTTGGCTGCCCGCCAAAACTTTCCCATGTCGATCAGACACCCAAACCGAGACTGCCTGTGGGAGCGGTGCTTTGATCGCGCGCAAAAATTCACTGCCCGCTTGTTTGGAAACATCATCTCCCAGCATGTGGTGCAAATGATCATCCACGCGACCCAAAAGAAGGTCGACCGTATCAAAGACTTTGCGCGCATGTTCATCGAGAATGGCCGCCGTGCGCATGACCGAATTCTCACCCTCGCGCAAAACTGCGCGACGATTTTCTAATGCAGCCGCCAAAAAGGTCACGGCAGGAATAATCACCGCAGCCGCAACCAAAGCGCGATGCAAAGTGATGGACGAACGCAAAAACAAAAAAACCTCCTCTGCCCGACCGCCCAAGGCCGGGCCCTTGAAAAGCCCGATGCGCCGTAAGCTTGAGGGCAGCCCAAAATCGGCAATCCTCTCAAGTGGCAAGAAAGCCCCTCCGCGCGGGAGATTACAAGCCTCAAGGGCGCCAGATCCCCGCTCCCGCACAGGGCGTCGAGATGCCAAAAGTGCTTTTCCCAAGCAAAAAG
>CAWUNF010000375.1:0-2334 GCA_963923195.1 uncultured Hyphomicrobiales bacterium
CAAGCGATTCCAGAGGCATGAAACATGCCCGCGCGCTTGTGAGGGTGGGAAGGATCATGGCATTGGGGGCTCAAGCTCCACTCATCAGCGAATCGGCTTTGAGCGATTTCGTGCAGCGTCTTTTCATGGCGCGTGGCATGAGCGCTGAAAATGCCGGAAAAATTGCTCGCGTGCTCGTCTGGGCCGATATGCGGGGCAGTGACACGCATGGAGTCAGCCGCATCCCGCATTATTTCGGCATGATTGATAAGGGCGCGATGAAGCCGCTGGCGGAACCCCGCGTGCAAGCCGATTTCGGCGCGCTCTTTTCGCTGGATGGGCAAGGGGCGGCTGGTCCCATTGCCATGATGCAGCTTTTAGATGGTGCGGAAACGCGCGCGCGCCAATTTGGCGTTGGTTTTGGTGTGATGGGTCGCGCTACTCATGCCGGCGCGATTGGCTTTTATGCCGAGCAAGCCGCATTGCATGGATTTGCTGCCATAGCTTTTGCTGCTGGTCCACCGCTCATGGCCTATGAAGGCGCGCGCATTGCAAGTGCCTCAACAGCGCCGCTGGCAATGGCCGTTCCCGGTGGGCCGGAAGGTCTTGTCTTGCTTGATATGGCGGCCAGCCAAATTTCAAATGGTCGTTTGAAACAAGCACGCCGTGACAAAGAAACTTTGCCGCGCGGATGGGCGCTGGATGCACAAGGCCAGCCTGCAACAGATGCCGCAAAAGCGGAAACACTTTTGCCTTTGGGTGGCGCAAAAGGATCAGGCTTTGCGCTTTTGACAGAAATCTTCACCAGCGTTTTGGCAGGTGCACCGCTTTTGGCGCCCATGTTGGCACAAGGCAAAAAAGGTCATGGCCAAAGCGCCACGCTCATTGTCATCGACATTATACGTCTGCGCAGCGCGCAAGATTTTGGCAGCGATATAGATGCTCTGAGCGCAGCGATTAAATCCTTGCCGCGTATCGATGGAATAGAAGAATTGCGCTTGCCCGGTGAGCGTGGCGCGCGCGCACTGAAAAAAGCGCGCACACAAGGCATTAAAATTGACCCAAAAATTTGGGATGAATTGAGACAAGTGGCAGAGGCCTATCATATTGCCATGCCAGAAATGGGAGGATCACGATGAAAAAAGTGACAGGCCTTTTGAGCGCCGCACTGATGATCAGCGCATTTGCAAATATGCCTGCAAAAGCGGATGCTTTGAGCGATTTTTATCGCGGCAAGAATATTACTTTTCTGGTCGGCTCTGATCCGGGTGGATCTTTCGGTCCCTATGCACAAGTGCTTGCCGAGCACATGCCAAAATATATTCCTGAAAAACCAAAATTCATCATCAAATATACGGGTGGTGAATCAGGCGGTTTAAATCTCGCCAATTCTGTTCGCGCCAATATGCCAGCAGATGGTACCACTATTGCGATGACGCAGCAGACGATTGTGCTCAATCAAGTCTTGCAGCCGCAATATGCGAAATATGATGCGCGTGAATGGTTGTGGCTTGGTAATATGGCGCCGGTGCGCAACATGCTGTCGATCTGGCACACAGCCAAAGCCAAAACAATTGAAGAGGCCAAGTCGACAGAAGTGATCATTGGTGCAACAGGCCCAAGCTCACCGACTTATATTGTTCCCAATCTGATGAATAAGTTTTTGGGCACGAAATATAAAATTGTGACGGGCTATAAGGGCGCGGCTGATTTAAACCTTGCTATGCAACGCGGCGAGATTGAAGGGCGTGGCGCCTCATGGGTGAGCGTGCAGCTTGCCATGCCAGATGCCATTGCTGATGGTCGCATCAAGCCAATTGTCTTTGCCTCCATCACGCGTGAACCCAGCGCTCCCGATGTGCCAACCTTGGCTGAAATTATGAAGGACCCGGTGCATCGTCAGGTTGCTGAATTCCTGTCGGCTGAATCAGATTTCGGCCGCTCTGTTTTCCTGCCGCCGGGCGTGCCGGCTGATCGTGTTGCCATGATGCGGGCAGCCTTTGAAAAGACGATGAAGGATGAGGCCTTTTTGGCTGATGCCAAGCGCCTCAATCTGACCATCGAACCCATGTCTCACCAAAAGCTTGCCGAGATCACGGCCAAGGTCGTGAGCGCCCCCAAAGAGGTCGTCGAGCTCGCCAAATAAGGCCTCAGGGGCGGGGGGAGGCCAGTTCTCCCCCGCCGATTGGCCCCTCAGGCGGATGTGCATTGCATCAGCCCCGGAAAAGGTGCAGATGCGGAGCCAGCTTCGCTTGTCCCCGGTCCCCAAGGCCAGACGGCGAACCAGACCCAACGATGATTTGACGGAGAATTCCCTATGGCCAAGACCCCCAGCGAAGGAAAAGCCGGCGGCGC
>CAWUNF010000376.1:0-2331 GCA_963923195.1 uncultured Hyphomicrobiales bacterium
GAAATGGTGCCCGGGGGCGGGATCGAACCACCGACACTGCGATTTTCAGTCGCATGCTCTACCAACTGAGCTACCCGGGCGTTTTGCTTTGGCCATAGCCGCTGCAAGTGGGCGGTTTATAGAAAGGCTCCAGCCCAATGTCCAGCGCTGGGGGCCTGTTTTTTGAGCCTATTCCGGATCTTCCGGAGAAATCAGGCGCGGGCGCGGGCGGGGTGCTTCCTCAGCCTCATCATCCTCAAGAGGTGCTGCAGGAATCGCATAAGTGCCACCGAGCCAGCGGCCCAGATCAATATCCGCGCAGCGCTTTGAACAAAATGGCCGATAGGCCAAAGCCGCTTCCTTTTTGCAGATCGGGCATGTTGCCGGACTTGGTGAGGGATTGGCCTCATTATCATTGGCAATATTCATCAGGGTCAGGCTTTCTGCGGCCAATGGGCGAGAAACGGAAATCCCTCCCCGCTGAGCAATGCGGCTGTTTCATAAAGCGGCAAGCCAACAACGCTGGGATAAGACCCGATCAATTGCACAACAAAAGCGCCGGCCAATCCTTGAATGGCATAGCCACCCGCTTTGCCGTGCCATTCTTGCGAAGCCAGATAGGCCGCCATGTCAGGCTCTGACAGACGCTTGAAGGTGACGCGGCTTTCAATCACACGCTGGCGCACAACACCATGTGGCGTCAGCAGTGCGACACCGGTTAAGACACGATGCGTGCGGCCCGACAAAAGCGTCAAACAGTTTCGCGCTTCTTCAAGCTCTTCGCATTTGGGCAAAATGCGACGACCCACGGCGACAATCGTATCAGCCGCCAGCACAAAAGCGCCCGTTAATTGGGGATGTTTGGCGGCGAGCTGCGCGGCAGATTGCGCTTTCTCGCGCGACAGGCGCAAAGCAAGTGCGCGTGGCAATTCTCTGGGCTTGGGCGTTTCATCCAGATCGGCCGGCAGGACATGATCAGGCTCAAGGCCGATTTGCTGCAGAAGCGCAAGACGCCGGGGCGATGCCGAGGCGAGAACGAGCTTGGGTCGACCCTGTTCGCTGGCCTGCGTCACGCGCCTTGATCCATTGTCACGAGCAGGACGCAAGCCTGCTCTTACTTGAAGCGATAGGTGATCCGGCCCTTGGTCAGATCATATGGCGTCATTTCAACCAGAACCTTGTCGCCGGTCAGCACGCGGATGCGGTTCTTGCGCATTTTGCCAGCGGTGTGCGCAATGATCTCATGATCATTTTCGAGCTTCACACGGAAGGTTGCATTGGGGAGCAATTCGCTCACCACGCCCGGGAATTCGAGCAATTCTTCTTTCGACATGTCTATCCTGTCTTTGGCGGCAGCCGCGCCACGCTCGCTCGAGCGAAGCTCATCGGACAGCCCATCCATTGGTGAAGTGGGCGGACCCTAATGGAGAAAGCCGCATTTGTGAACAGATGAGCGAGGCCACCAAGCCGGAAACGGACGCAATTCCCTTAAAAAAAGCACGTCTCAACCCGGTTTTTGACCTGTTAGGGCGCCTGCGGTGGCTCAAGTGCGGCCGCTGCCGCCCCGCCCTCGCCCGATTGCTGCTCTTGTGAGAGCCGCGCATGGCGACGGATCGCGAAGGGCAGGAGCGCCAAATAAGAGAGCGTCAGGGCAATCAAAACTTCCATTGGGAAAGACGCCAGCGCCAGAATGAACACGGCGACCGCAAATAAAACAAAGATGAAATATTCGCGCTTCACGCGGCCAATTTGCTTGCCCGAAAAATGTGGGATTCGGCTCGCCATCAAGAAAGCAATGCCAAGCACATAGATGATTTCAATGGTGACGAAGATGCGGCCTTCAGGCAGGCCGAGCGCTGAATAGCTGAGATAGATGGGCAGCATGGCCGCAATGGCGCCCGCAGGTGCGGGCATGCCAACGAAAAACTGCGCCTGCCAAGCGGGCTTATTGGGATCATCAATCATCACATTGAAGCGCGCGAGACGAAGCGCTGCTGCAATGGCAAAAACCAGCGCTGCAAACCAACCAAAGCTGCGAATTTCGTGCAAGCTCCAAAAATAAAGGAGGAAAGCTGGTGCAACACCAAAATCCACAAAATCGGCGAGCGAGTCGAGTTCAGCACCAAAGCGCGATGCGCCATCAAGTGCGCGCGCAAGGCGTCCATCAAGACCATCAAGCACAGCCGCCAGCACGATGAAAATTGCGGCCATTTCAAACTTGCCTTCCGCCGCCAAGCGAATGGAGGTGAGGCCCAAACAAATGGCCAGCAATGTGACGAGATTGGGAATCACAAAGCGCATGGGAATACGCGCAAAACGGCGCTTTCTGCGGCCGTTTCCACCCTTCTCATG
>CAWUNF010000377.1:0-2330 GCA_963923195.1 uncultured Hyphomicrobiales bacterium
TATAAGAGACAGACGCAGACCGTCTCTTCCGCATAGATGAAAATCTTTGAGCCGAAACCACCGCCGACATCTGGCGCGATCACGCGCAACTTATGTTCGGGCGCAATGCCAATGAAAGCCGAGAGCACAAGGCGCGCGACATGCGGATTTTGGCTTGTGGTGTAGAGCGTGAACGAGCCCGTACCGCTGTCATAATCACCGACCGCCGCGCGCGGCTCCATCGGGTTTGGCACCAAGCGATTGTTGACGAGATCAAGCTTCGTCACATGGGCCGCTTTGGCAAAAGCGGCTTGCGTCGCAGCTTCATCACCCAAGTGCCAATTATAGACCGTGTTGTCAGGGGCCACGTCGTGAATGATAGGCGCACCGGATTTCACCGCATCGCTCATCGAAACAATGGGCGGCAGAACTTTGTAATCGACTTCGATTTTTTCAATCGCGTCACGGGCCTGCGCCTGCGTTTCCGCAATCACCACGGCAACATGATCGCCGACATAGCGCACTTTGCCTTGCGCGAGGGCTGGATGCGCGCCCGCCTTCATCGGCGAGCCATCTTTGGAATGGATCATCCAACCGCAGATGAGGCCGCCAATCTTGTCGGCGGCGAGATCATCGCCGGTGAAAATATCAATGACGCCGGGCATGCCGCGCGCGGCATCTAAATTGATACCGCGGATTTCGGCATGCGCATGTGGCGAGCGCAAAAACACCGCATGGGTCTGGCCATAACGGTTCACATCATCCGTATATTGGCCCTTGCCAGTGATGAAACGGAAATCTTCTTTGCGCACCACGCGCGCGCCAATGCCGGTCCCACTCATCTGCTTCCTCCAGAGAACGGACCGGTTCCGCGAGAAGCGCCCGGTTCTTGCTCTTGCTTATAACAGAAAAGCGATGCGGCTGATCACTCAGCCGCAGTGCCAGCCTTGCCCATGGCTTCAGCGCCATAGTGAATAGCTTTGACAATATTGTGGTAGCCCGTGCAGCGGCAAATATTGCCCTCGAGCTCTTCGCGGATCGTCTTGTCGTCGAGATCTGTGCCTTTACGGCGCACCATATCCACCGCGCTCATAATCATGCCCGGCGTGCAGAAGCCGCATTGCAAACCATGATGCTCACGGAAAGCCGCCTGCATCGGATGCAGCTCTTCGCCCTTGGCGAGACCTTCAATTGTGGTGATCGCGGCACCATTCACGGCCACGGCAAGCAAAGTGCAACTCTTCATGGCTTCGCCATTCACATGCACAGTGCAGCAGCCGCATTGCGTCGTGTCGCAGCCGACATGCGTGCCCGTCATGCGCAAATGTTCGCGCAAAAATTCGACGAGCAAAGTGCGCGGATCAACATCACGCGTCACAGACTTGCCATTCACCATCAGGGTCACGCTGGCCA
The DNA here is from genome assembly GCA_963923195.1 of uncultured Hyphomicrobiales bacterium. Lineage (GTDB taxonomy): Bacteria > Pseudomonadota > Alphaproteobacteria > Rhizobiales > Beijerinckiaceae > Terripilifer. The sequence goes on from CAWUNF010000377.1 coordinate 1,393, forward strand.
TCAGCCTCTTCCTCCAAATGTCCGGTCTTTGCGCCGGATCGAGGGCGCACATATCGCGCGCCCCGATATGGCTCAAGTTGAGCCGACCACTGACAAGCGGTCAAGCCCGTGGCGCCCCACATAAAGACGTAACGCCACGGGAAAAATGCAGCCCCATGCAGGGGCCTCAGCCCGCCTTCATCGCTTCGGCGAAATTATTGAAAAACTGATCAGCCGTTTTCTTCGCCACGCCATCGATAAGGCGCGCGCCAAGCTGAGCAATTTTTCCGCCGACATTGGCTTCCACGTCATAGGAAAGAATGCAGCCTTCGGTACCTTCCGCGGGCGGATTGAGACGCACAGTGGCGCCACCCTTGGCGAAACCGGCCACGCCGCCCTCGCCTTGGCCCGAAATGCGATAGCCATTCGGCGGGTCGAGGTCTGAGAGTTCAACCGAGCCTTTGAAGGTCGCCGAAACCGGGCCGATCTTGAGCTTCACAACGGCTGAAAAGCCGGTGTCGCTGGTCTTATCCAGCGTCTCGCAACCGGGGATGCAGGCTTTCAGCACGGCGGGGTCATTGAGTTTGGCCCAAACCGTCTCGCGGCTTGCGGGAAGCGCCACTTCCCCCGTCATCGTCATCGCCATGATGCCTCATCCTCCATTCGCGTCGCGGGCTTGGTGCCGACCTTGAGGCCGCTCCGGTTGCGCTGACGCCCCCGGCGGTTTATGCGCTTCTGCCAAGCCCTATTCATTGGTGTTAAAGCCCGCGCGCCACAGGAGCAAGAGAGCATGGCTCACCTGACCACCCGAACCGGCCAATTCCGCGTCGAAATTGAAGGGCCCGCCGCTGCGCCGGTCCTCATGCTGTCGAATTCGCTGGGAACGGACCTCCATATGTGGGACGCGCAAATGCCCGCGCTCACCAAAAAATTCCGCGTCGTGCGCTATGATTCTCGCG
>CAWUNF010000378.1:0-2327 GCA_963923195.1 uncultured Hyphomicrobiales bacterium
AAGAGACAGGCAATGTATTGCGGTTGAGGCCCAGCAATTCAGCCGCTTTGATCTGATTGCCCCGTGTCGCCGATAGAGCCGCCGAAATGAGCGGAATTTCAATCTCTCGCAGGATCCGATGGTACAGGCCTGGTGGGGGCAATTGCTCACCGTGGCTCTTAAACAAGGCGGTCAGATGATGTTCCACCGAGGCCATAAGGGTTGAATCTTCCTCTGCCGTCCCTGCGGATGAAGCGGCCAGAGCCGGAGCGGGCGCTGCGACATTGGTCGCACGACTGGCCAAAGGTGCATCATGGCCAAGCTCTGCTTCCACCAATTGGTCTGTGACGAGCTCTTGCGGATAGAGTGCGGCCAATCGACGAATGAGATTTTCAAGTTCGCGAATATTGCCCGGCCAACGATAGCGCTTCATGCGCTCCAATGCCGCGCCTTCCATATGCTTTTGCGGCAGACCCTCAGCCGCGGCGAGCTTGAAGAAGTGGCGAACGAGGTCTGGAATATCCTCTGTGCGTTCGCGCAAGGGTGGCAGGCGCAAAGGCACGACATTCAGGCGGAAGAACAAATCTTCGCGGAACAGGCCCTGCTGAATGAGGATGCGCAAATCCTTATTCGTCGCCGCCACAATGCGCACATTGGTCTTGATATGGGTGCGACCACCGACCGTTGTATATTCGCCCTGCTGCAAAACGCGCAGCAAACGGGTTTGCGCTTCCATCGGCATGTCGCCGATTTCGTCCAAGAAGAGCGTGCCGCCTTCGGCCTGCTCAAAGCGACCGGCGGAACGCGCATTGGCACCCGTAAAGGCGCCCTTTTCGTGACCGAACAATTCGCTCTCAATGAGATCGCGCGGAATGGCGGCCATATTGATCGCGACAAACGGACCTTCGCGGCGCTTGCCGTAATCATGCAAAGCGCGGGCGACGAGTTCTTTGCCTGTGCCAGATTCACCCGTAATCATCACGGTGAGATCGGTCTGCATGAGGCGCGCGAGCGTGCGATAAATTTCCTGCATAGCGGGCGAACGGCCCACCAGCGGCATGCCTTCGATTTCTTCAGTCTTGGGGGCTGAGGGGCGCGCACGCGGCTCACTCATCGCGCGTTGCACGATGGTGACAAGTTCCTTCAGATCGAAGGGCTTGGGCAGATAATCATAAGCACCACGTTCAGAGGCTTTGATCGCCGTCATGAAAGTGTTTTGCGCGCTCATCACAATGATCGGCAGATCGGGGCGCAATTCCTTGATGCGCGGCAAAACTTCAAAAGCGTTTTCGTCGGGCATGACGACATCGGTGATCACAAGATCGCCTTCGCCTGCCTGAACCCAACGCCAAAGCGTGCCGGCTGTTCCGGTGACGCGCACTTCATAGCCCGCCCGTGTGAGCGCCTGGCTGAGCACAGTGCGGATTGCCGCATCATCATCGGCAACGAGGATATGTCCGGCCGCCATTCCCAATTCTCCTCAAACCCGCTGACGCGGGGCCATAGTCCGGCGGACCGCCAAACCCCTATTCCGCCCCTGCCCGGCCATCACGCGGCTGGAACATGGGCAGCAGAACCCGAAACGTGGTCCTGCGTGGATGGGATTCACATTCGACAATGCCACCGTGATCACCAATGATCTTTGCAACGAGTGCAAGACCGAGGCCAGTTCCGGAAGATTTGTTGGTTACAAAGGGATCGAACAAATGGGCGGCAATATCAGGCGCCACGCCTGGCCCATTGTCATGGACGCAAATTTCAAGCGGCAGACTGACAGGAGATGAGGCGCCCGGCGTTCGTAAACGCACGCCCGGACGAAAGGCCGTGGTCAATTCAATCTCGCCATCAATAACATCTTCGCCAAGCGCTTCTGCTGCATTTTTGATCAAATTGAGGAAAACCTGCACCAATTGATCGCGATTGCCAAAAACCGGCGGCAGAGAGGGGTCATAGCGCTCTGCCACGCGGATATGACGCGCAAATCCAGCCTGTGCGACGCGTTTCACATGATCGAGAACAGCGTGAATATTGACGCTCTCGCGTTCAATCGGCCGCTCATCCGAAAAGATCTCCATCCGGTCGACCAATTTCACAATCCGGTCAGTCTCATCGCAAATGAGCCGGGTGAGCGAGCGGTCAGCCTCGGTAATCTCTGGCTCGAGCAATTGAGCCGCACCCCGGATGCCCGAAAGTGGGTTTTTAATCTCATGCGCCAGCATGGCGGCCAAGGCTGTGACCGAGCGAGCTGCCCCTCGATGCGTCAGTTGCCTGTCCATTTTATCGGCAATTGTACGTTCTTGAAGCATAATGACTACGCCTTCAGCACCCGCCGAGACCGGAGCCACATT
>CAWUNF010000379.1:0-2324 GCA_963923195.1 uncultured Hyphomicrobiales bacterium
AGCGAGAGCAAGTTTTCTTCCGGGCTCATGTCGAGATCAATCGTGCCCTTGGGATAGCCCGGACCAATGGCGATCTTATCCATGTAAACATCAGGCGCATTGAGCAGCGAGCCCGCAGGGGCCATCGCCATAACAGCAATCGAACCGGGAAGATCCTTCGCGCAAAGTGTGGTGCCTTCGAGCGGGTCAACGGCAATGTCGACCTTGGGGCCTGTGGCTGTGCCAACCTTTTCGCCAATGAAGAGCATGGGTGCTTCATCGCGCTCGCCTTCGCCAATCACCACTGTGCCGTCGATGGGCAGGCGGTTCAATTCGCGACGCATGGCATCGACCGCCGCTTGGTCAGCAGCCTTCTCATCACCACGACCGCGCAGGCGTGCCGCCGCCACAGCGGCGCGTTCCGTCACGCGCACGAGTTCGAGAGTGAGGATACGCTCGATGATATCCTTCTGCTTGATGATGAGATCAGTCATGTTCGGTCCTTCTGGGCCTTTGGAAAATTATTCGCGTTCGATGCGGATGACTTGCGGCGCGCCCGCAATATAGCCGTCTTTCACAACGGCCTCGAGCGCTTCGCGGATGGTGGATTCTGATGTGGCGTAAGTGATGAGCACCACGGGCACAGCTTCTGCCGCTGCACTGGCTGGCGCACCGCGCTTTTGCACAGGCTTACGCTGCATAATGCTTTCGAGCGAAATCTGACGCTCGGCCATGCGCGTGGCAATGGCTGCCGCTGCACCCGGGCGATCATGCACGGAGAGGCGAATGTAATAGCCGCCTTCATGACGCTGCACCGGAATGCGCGCTGCTTTTTCTAGCGCGTTCGACGGCAGGCCGAATGGCGCGCTGCGAATGCCTTTTGCAATATCGGCAATGTCAGCAACAACAGCCGAGGCCGTCGCCATGCCACCTGCACCGGGGCCAACAAGCGTCAATTCTTTCACCGCATCTGCGTCAATCGTGACAGCATTGGTCACGCCCATGACTTCGGCAATAGAGGATGACTTTGGCACCATTGTTGGATGCACGCGCTGCTCAATGCCCTTGGCCGTGCGCTGCGCGACGCCGAGCAATTTGATGCGGTAACCCAGTTCTTCCGCCGCCTTCAAATCAGCCAGTGTGATCGACTGAATGCCCTCGACATGCACGGCTTCTGAATCCACCGCTGTGCCGAAGGCAAGCGAAGTGAGGATCGCCAGCTTATGCGCGGTGTCGAAGCCGCCAATGTCGAATGTCGGATCAGCTTCTGCATAACCCAAACGCTGCGCATCTTTCAGACATTCTTCGAAGGACAGACCTTCGAGTTCCATGCGCGACAGAATGTAATTGCACGTGCCGTTCAAAATGCCATAGACGCGGCTAATCGCATTGCCGGCGAGACCTTCACGCAGCGTCTTCACAATCGGAATGCCGCCAGCAACGGATGCTTCAAAAGCGAGTGCAACGCGCTTGCCTTCGGCGAGCTTGGCGAGTGCCATGCCGTGCTTAGCCAGCAAAGCCTTGTTGGCCGTGACGACGGACTTGCCAGCGGCGAGTGCGGCTTCAACAGACGCACGCGCGGGGCCTTCATCGCCGCCAATCAATTCCACGAAGAGATCAATGTCAGCGCTTTGGGCGAGCGCGACCGGATCATCAAACCATGTCATGCCGGACACATCGACGCCGCGATCACGCGACTTGTCGCGGGCGGAGACAGCGACCACTTTCACGCCACGACCAGCGCGCGCAGCCAGCGCCGCATTCTGGCGGTCGAGGAGTTGGATCACAGAAGCGCCGACGGTGCCAAGACCGGCAATGCCAACGCGTAAGGGTTCAGCCATGATGGGTTCCGGGCCTGACGGGGGCCGGGAGCCCCCTCAGTGGGACCCCGCGGCGGGATGCGCTCTTCTGCAATGTTTCGGGCCCGCTTTCAAGGCGCGGGCGGCCCTAACTGGTGGGCAAGCCCCTCTTAATAGCACCGTCATTGCGAGGAGCGCGAGCGCGACGCGGCAATCCAGAAAAAAGGCGGGCTCGGGGCCCGCCTCTAGATTGCTTCGCTCCGCTCGCAATGACGACTTGGGGCATCCCCCAATGGATCAAGCCGGGCGTTTCAGATCGACCACATTGTGGAGGATCTGGTCGGCGCTATCGAAAAAACGGCGGATACCACGCGCGGCCTGACGAATGCGCTGCTCGTTCTCGACAATGGCGAGACGCACATAATCATCGCCATGCTCACCAAAGCCAATGCCCGGCGCAACCGCCACATCGGCCTTCTCGATAAGCAGCTTGGAGAATTCGAGACTGCCGAGATGTTTGAACTTTTCTGGCAGCGGCACCCAAGC
>CAWUNF010000380.1:0-2319 GCA_963923195.1 uncultured Hyphomicrobiales bacterium
TTGCAGAGAGCATCAATCGTCAGCATCACGCACCTCTCTGATGCGTGTCTTGCCATGTCAAAAATGGCTTGGTGAGAACGACGATGAGCCAATCGCCAAATTTGCCGAGCACGGCAAAGGCGATAATGGCGGCGAGAATTTGATCGGGCTTGCCGAGTTGCTGTCCATCGACGAGCAAATAGCCCAATCCTTCCGATGCGCCCATGATTTCGGCCGCCACGACGAACATGAAACCAAGGCCAAGGCCTGAGCGAATGGCAATGATGAAATCAGGCAAAATCGCGGGCAGCAAGACGCGGCGCACAAGTGCCAAGCGCGAGAGACGAAACACGCGGCCAACTTCAACAATCTTGCGATCGACATTGGCGATCGAGGCCATCACGCCGAGATAGACGGGGAAGAACACACCAACCGCAATCAAAGCAATTTTTGAGCTTTCGAAAATGCCGAGCCACAGAATGAACAGCGGGACCCAGGCGAGCGAGGGGATCGCGCGCAAAGCTTGCAAGGTCGGATCCAGCAGTCGGCGCGCATTGCGCGACGCGCCAGTGAGTGCGCCGAGCACCATGCCTATCAGCGCGCCAAGGCCAAAGCCCATGCCCACACGCACCGTTGTGGCAAGCACATGGGTTTTGAGCTCGCCGCTTTCGGCGAGCTTCCATAGCGTGGTGAAAACGCGGCTTGGCGGCGGTAGCAGGCGCGCTTGCACAAGGCCTGCGCGAAAGGCCGCTTCATATAGGAGGGCCGCCGTCACCGGCAGCACGAGGCCGAGCAAAAACGACGTCCCAAAAACGGCAAAGCGCGCAGCTTGGGGCTGCGCGTTTGGTGTGGTCGTTTGGTCGAGCGTGGCCTCGCTCATAGCAACTCCAGAAAACCGGGGTCCGGCGGGATCAACTCACCGCCGGGACCAGCCTTCTAGCCTTACTTGGCGGAGACCGCAAAGCGGGTGTCGATCAAAGCAGCGACAACAGCCTTCACATCAGTCTCAGGCTTCAAGACGCCAGCCTTTTGCAGCGCGAGACCCGCCTGCAGGATGGTTTCGGTCGTGGCCGGCGTGATCGAGGCATTTGTCAGGTCCGTGCGCTCGAGCTGGCGGGCGATGACCGTGTCAGGCAGCTTGGTTTCAGCGACCAGTGCCTTTTTCAAAGCGTCCGGATTGGCCTTGGCCCAGATGCGGGCTTCTTCATAGACCTTGAGCACGCGCTTCACGAGCTCCGGGTTCTTGGCCAGAAACTCATCGCGGGTGTTGAGCACGCCCCAGGTATTGTCTTCAGCCTTGCGGTAGAGAAGCTTGGCGCCATCTTCCACTTCAGCCTGCGCCATAATCGGGTCGAGGCCCGCCCAAGCATCGACATCGCCACGGATCAGCGCGGTCTTGCCATCAGCATGTTGCAGAAGAACGAGCTTCACATCTTTCTCCGTGAGGCCAGCCTTATCCAACGCGCGCACGAGGAAGATATGCGGATCCGTGCCGCGGGTGACGGCAATCTTTTGACCCTTCAGATCTTCAATCTTGGTGATCTTCGAGTCTTTGCCCGTCACCAAAGCCGTCCATTCAGGGCGCGAGAAAATGCCAACCGATTTGACCGGATTGTCATTGATGCGGGCCACAAGGGCCGCGGCGCCAGCGGTCGAGCCAATGTCGAGCGAGCCCGCGTTCAAGAATTCCAGTGCCTTATTGGAGCCGGCTGAGAAAACCCAGCGCACCGCGATCTTGTCCTTCTCAAATTCCTTTTCGAGAAGCTTCTGGTCCTTAATGACCAAGGAGAGCGGATTATAGGTCGCATAATCAACGCGGATTTCAGAAACCTGCGCGACAGCGGGGGCAGAGACGGCCAGCGACAAAGTGGCGGCCAAAGCAGTGCGGCGGGTGAACGCGAACATGAGGAAGCTCCTTGGATACAAGCAGCCCTGTTGGCGGGCCGTGTTTCTTATCTAGGACGGGGTGTTCGTTTTGTCAAACAGCACACATGAATTTGTAAATAAGATAAAAATACAAATTATAAATGTTTAATTTCCCATTCCAACAAGGCCTGTTTGATTGGAAGTCCCCAATGGTAGCCAGTGGGCGCGCCATCTTTTCCCCGCACGCGATGGCAGGGCACAGCCACGCAAATAGGGTTGCGCCCGACGGCTCCACCAATGGCACGCGCTGCTTTGGGCTTGCCCAATTGAACCGCCAGCGCGCCATAGCTGGTGAATTGCCCTGCTGGAATGGTGAGGAGCGCTTCCCACACGGCGCGATCCAACTCGCCGCCGATCAGCAGCAGCGGCACGGGCTCCGTGTTGCGCGTATCAAAAATGCGCGCGACGAAATCA
>CAWUNF010000381.1:0-2309 GCA_963923195.1 uncultured Hyphomicrobiales bacterium
TCATCACATGCAGCATCAAATCCCCCTCCCCCTTGAGGGGAGGGGCTAGGGGTGGGGGTCTGCTTATCTTTGTCGTTCAGCACATCTCGCGTGCGAGATCCTGCATAAAGACAAGACCTGCCATCATCTGCTCTTCTGAGATAAATTCATCGGGCTGGTGCGCCTGATCAATCGAGCCCGGCCCGCAGACCACCGTTGGCACATGGGCCGCTTGAAAACGCCCGGCCTCAGTTGCAAATGCGACCGCTTGCGTGCGGTTGGATTTCGTCAACCGAAACGCCAATTGCTCGGCAGCAGAGCCGGGCTCTGGCGCCAGACCCGGCACTTCCACTTCAATCTGTGTGACAATATTGGCTTCAGGTGCGGTGGCGCGCATTTTCGGCAAAAGCACATTTTGCGCGTAAGCCTCAACACGCTGATAAAGCGCATCGAGTGGCACGCCCGGCAGAGCGCGAAACTCCCAATGAAAAGAACATTCGCGCGCCATAATATTGCGCGCTGTGCCGCCTGAAATTGTGCCGACATGAACGGTGGAGACAGGCGGATCAAAACGGTCAGCCGCAACACCAAGAGAGGCGACCTCTGCACCCATGCGATAAATCTCGGTCACGAGTTCGCAGGCCATCTGCACCGCACTTGCGCCAAGCGCAGGCTTTGAGGAATGCGCCTCTCGCCCTGTGACAATAGTGCGATAAGTTGCCACCGCCTTATGCGCATCCACCACTTGCATCAGCGTCGGCTCACCGACGATCACAGCGCGCGGGCGCGGCAGATCAAGACCAAAACGCTTGATCGTGTCGACAGGTCCAAGGCAGGTCGTCTCTTCATCATAAGAGAGCAAGAAATGCAGCGGCGCTTTCAGCGGCATTTTCTGCCAATGGGGAATGGATGCGAGAACAATCGCATCAAAACCCTTCATGTCACAGGCGCCGCGCGCATAAAGCTTTCCCGCTTCACGGCGCAGATGAAAGGGATTGCTCGTCCATTTTTGGCCCGCGACGGGCACAACATCCGAATGACCGGAGAGGACAATCCCACCATCGGCCTGCGGGCCAATCGTCACAAAAAGCGCTGCCTTTTCGCCGCTCGCATCCGGCACGCGCAGATGCGTCACACCAAAGCGTGTCAGATAAGTCTCGACCCATTCAATCAAGGGCAAATTGCTTTTCGAACTTTCCGTATCGAAAGAGACAAGATGCGATAGAATATCGATGGCTTCTTCCAGAAGCGGACGGGACGCGGCGCTGGTCATGTCAATTCAGCACGCGTTTGGCGAAAGGCGAGTCCAAAGAGAAAGCAGGAATCTCCACCTGAAAGGGCAGGCCCGCCGCATCCAACATGCGATAAGTGCCCACCATAATGCCCGACGGCGTGGTGAGCGGGCAGCCTGAAGTATAGCGAAAGCTCTCCCCCGGCGGGATGACGGGCTGCTCGCCAACAACGCCTGGCCCCTGCACTTCTTCCACCACGCCATTGCCATCCGTAATGATCCAATGGCGCGCGGTGAGCTGCACGGTCTCACGACCGAGATTGGTGATCTCGATTGTATAGGCCCAGAAAAACTGGCCCTCATCGGGCTCGGACCGCTCGGCCACAAATTGCGGCATGACGGTGATCTGGATATTGCGGGTGATGGCGGTGTACATGGTGAGCCAGTGTGCCCCAAAGAGGCCCGTGGCGTCGAGCCTTCTTCGCGCCTAAATAGGGGCCAATTCCACGCCAACGGCAGAGCCAAAGGAGCCCGAAACAATGAGCAGCGGACAAACCTATATGATCCGGCCGGCCGCCAGCGACGATGTTGCAGCGGCCACAGCGCTGGTGCGCCGCTCCATTGCCGAACTCTGCCAAGCCGACCACCACAATATTCCACCCATTGTGGAGGGCATGCTGATCAATAAGACGCAAGACAATATGCAGGCTTGGGTTGAAACGCCGGGCTCTTATGTCCTTGTTGCGGAAGCGGGCCCCATTTTGGCGGGCGTCGGTGGCCTCACCGGCGACGGCGAGATCACGCTTCTCTATGTCGCGCCCGATTTCCGCTTTCAGGGCGTGAGCAAAGCGCTGCTGGCTGCTTTGGAAGACAAAGCCCGCGATTTGGGCCTGCCCAATTGTGCGCTTGTTTCAACCGATACAGCGCAGCGCTTTTTCGAAGCGCGCGGCTATGCAGGCTATGACAAGGATGAAGATGATTTTGGTATGGATGCGACATCCATGACAAAGAATCTCTGACAAAAAATCTCTAACCCAACAGCTTTGATTACATCTGCCGCTGGATTTCGCGCGCCACCGCCTCTGGCGGCTGCTGCAGA
>CAWUNF010000382.1:0-2302 GCA_963923195.1 uncultured Hyphomicrobiales bacterium
CATTCTTCCATGTGCAGGTGTGGCGCTCGGGGTCCATTTTCAAAAGCCCGCGTTCCAGAATCTTGGCTTCCGATTCTTTTTGCGCGGCGGCTTCTTTCGGATTGGAGCGACGCAAAATCGCTTTGACGCGCTCCACCAGCAAGCGCTGCGAGAAAGGTTTGCGAATGAAATCATCCGCACCCATTTTCAAGCCGAAGAGTTCATCGATCTCTTCATCTTTCGAGGTGAGGAAGATGACAGGCAGATCAGATTTCTGGCGCAGGCGGCGCAGCAATTCCATGCCATCCATGCGCGGCATTTTAATGTCGAAAATCGCGAGATCGGGCGGGTTGGTTTTCAATCCGTCGAGCGCGCTTGCACCATCTGTATAGGTTTGCACGCGATAGCCTTCGCCCTCGAGAGCGATGGAGACGGAAGTGAGAATGTTGCGGTCGTCATCGACGAGGGCAATGGTGGGCATGGTCTTCAACCTGACTAAGGCCCGGAAGCGGGCCGATGCTGCGGCCGATCGACTTTCGTCCGCGGATCTAGAATCGGCACGTTTGCAGGCCGAAATGTGACCACACTGCGGTCAAACTTGGCCGTCGCCAAAAGGATTGCGGGTCGTCCCTTTTCGGCTCTTTTGCCTCTTGGGTCCCGGCTCTCCCTCCCTCTATATAAGGATGGACGCCCAAAATCACCCCTGAGGGGCGGCTGGAGACTTTTGCTATGACTGAGGCCCCCTCTCAAGAGCCGCGCAAGTTTGAACTGCCTGCTGGCTATGACGGGCTGGCTGAGGCCCGTCGGCTCTTGCGCTCCATCCGGGCAGGCTCTCTGGCCACTCTGGACGCTTCTGGCGCCCCTTTCGCCTCGCTGGTCAATGTCGCGACCGCCTTTGATGGCGCGCCCCTGCTGCTCATGTCGGGCCTCTCAGCCCATACCCAATATTTGGGCCGTGACCCCCGCGCCTCGCTCCTCTTGGCCGAGACTGGCAAGGGCGATCCGCTGGCCCATCCCCGGCTCACCGTCTCCGGCAGCGCCGGCCAGCTTGAGGGGGATGAGCGGCAGGCCGCCCGCACCCGCTTCCTGTCCCGCCATCCCAAATCCGCCCTCTATGCGGATTTCGGTGATTTCAGCTTTTGGCGGCTTGAGGTCGACAAGGGCCATCTCAATGGCGGCTTCGCCAAGGCGGCGAGCTATTCGGGTGCGGAGCTCCTTCTGGATGTCTCAGGGGCGGCGGCTCTCGCCGAGGCCGAGGAGGGCGCGCTCGCCCATATGAATGAGGACCATGCTGAGGCGCTGGCCCTTTATGCGGAAAAACTCTGCGGGGCTCCCAAAGGGCGCTGGCGGGCGTCCGGCCTCGATCCTGAGGGGATGGATCTGGCGCTGGGCGATCAGACCGCCCGGCTTGTTTTCCCCAGCCCTCTTGCTGGCCCAGATGAGCTCAGGAAAGTGCTGGTAGCGCTGGCGGCCCAAGCAAGAAGCTGATCCTGCGCGCAGATTGTGCACTGCACTCGCTTTAAGCTTTGTGACGCCTTTGTGATCTGTGCCCTTGCCCTAAAGGCCGCCGGGGAATAAAGGGTCCGCTCATCTATTCAAGTCAACCGCGACCCTTCCGGCCCATCGGCCCGGCGCGGTGCATCTGGAGACGGCGATGAAGCAGATCGGCACTTTCAATCCGGCGTTCGGGATCGAAAAATTCGGTTTCAAGAACCTCGGAACTGTCTCCTACAATCTCGAAGCGCCGATGCTTTATGAAGAGTCGATCCGCCGCAATGAAGCGGTGATCGTGCCGGGCGGCGCCATTAATGCTGAGACAGGCATTCACACGGGCCGCTCGCCGAAGGACAAGCACACGGTCCGCGACGCCAATACGGAAAACGTCATCTGGTGGGAAAACAATAATTCCATCACGACCGAGCAATTCGACAATCTCCTCGCTGATTTCATCAAACATGCTGAAGGCAAGGATCTCTTCGTTCAGGATCTCTTCGGTGGTGCAGATCCGGCTTTCCGCTGCAAGCCGCGCGTCATTTGCGAATTCGCTTGGCACTCGCTCTTCATCCGCAATCTTCTCATTCGCCCGACGCGTGAAGAAGTGCTTAATTATACATCTGATCTGACGATCATTGATCTGCCGACCTTCAAGAATGATCCGAAGCGTCATGGCGGCAAGTCAGAAACGATGGTGGCCATCGACTTCACCCGCAAGATCATGCTCATCGGCGGCACGTCTTACGCTGGCGAAATGAAGAAGTCGGTCTTCACCTATCTCAACTACATCCTGCCGAAGCAAAACGTCATGCCGATGCATTGCTCGGCC
>CAWUNF010000383.1:0-2297 GCA_963923195.1 uncultured Hyphomicrobiales bacterium
TCGGCAGCGTCAGATGTGTATAAGAGACAGTTATGGGGCCATGGCGCGCGATGCGCTGGAAATCTTCCCCGCGTCGGACTGGAAACAGGCCATGCTCGACGTGGTCGATTTCTGTATCGCCCGCGCGCATTGATCAGAAAAGCATCCTCATTGCGAGAAGGCCTTTAGGCCGACACGGCAATCCAGTTTTCTGGATTGCTTCAATTCGCTCGCAATGACGAATGTGGTTGCCTAAAAAACGCCATGCGACCTTAGTAGGGGCGCCTCGAATTATCTTGCATGGGCTCACATCAAGGCGTAAACCGCGCGCCGCCCGGCCGTGGTATCGCGGTCCTTACGTGGTGTTCATCCGATGAATATCGGAACTTCTGACGATCTTCAGCCGTCACCTCTTGCTGAAGAAACATCTTTCCCTCAACCCCACCCTCATGACCAAAAACACGGCAGTTTCTGGCCGCTGTTCATTGGCTGTATCGGTGTCGTCTATGGCGACATTGGCACGAGCCCGCTTTACGCCTTTCGCGAAGCGATGATGGCCGCAGGTGCTGCCCATAATGGCGTGCAGCGCGCCGATGTCATCGGTATTCTCTCACTCATTCTCTGGTCGCTGATGATTATTGTGACGCTGAAATATGTCGTCATTCTTTTGCGTGCCGATAATGATGGCGAAGGCGGGACGCTCTCGCTGATGGCGCTGGCCCAGCGCGCCATAGGTCGTCACTCGACGCCCGTTTTTCTGCTGGGCGTAGCCGGCGCTTCGCTGTTCTTTGGCGACAGCATGATCACACCCGCAATCTCTGTGCTCTCGGCGGTCGAAGGTTTGAAACTCGTCACGCCAGCTTTCACGCCTTACGTATTGGCGATTACGATTGGCATCATCATCGGCCTGTTTCTCGTGCAGCGTCATGGAACGGCGGCGGTTGCGGCCTTTTTTGGTCCGATCATGCTGGTATTTTTCACGCTCCTCGCCTTTGGTGGCTTGCGCCATATCAGCGATGATGCGTCGATCCTCAATGCGATCAATCCCGCCCACGCAGTGCGCTTTCTGGCACAAAACGGCACGCTCGGTGTGATTGCTTTGGGGTCTGTTTTCTTGGCTGTGACAGGTGCCGAAGCGCTTTATGCGGATATGGGGCATTTTGGCCGCTCCCCCATTCAGCTCGCCTGGATCGTGCTTGTCTTTCCCGCACTCGCGCTGAATTATCTTGGCCAAGGCGCTTTGGTTCTTGGCAATGCAGAGGCGCTCGAAAATCCCTTCTTTCTACTTTATCCGGAATGGGCTTTGCTGACGATGGTGATCCTCGCCACCATTGCAACCATCATCGCAAGCCAGGCCGTCATCACCGGCGCTTATTCACTCTCACGCCAAGCGATCCAATTGGGATTGCTGCCACGCCTCGACATTCGCCACACGTCAGAAGAACAAGAAGGACAGATCTATCTGCCGCAGATCAATTTGATGTTGCTGCTGGGGGTGCTCTTCCTTGTTGTGCTCTTCGGCTCGTCAGATAAGCTCGCAACCGCTTACGGCATAGCCGTGACGGGTACGATGGTGGTGACCGCCTGCTTGGCATTCATCGTCGTGTGGCGGCGGTGGAATTGGCATTGGTCGATGGCCGCTCTCTTGATCGTGCCCTTCCTCGCCATCGATCTGGTATTTTTAGGCGCCAATCTCGTCAAGATTTTTGAAGGCGGTTATGTGCCGCTTGGCATCGGCATATTCTTCATGATCTGCATGTGGACATGGACACGCGGCACAAAAATCCTGCGCGAGAAAACCCGCAAGGATGACATTTTGCTCACCGAGCTGATCGGTATCTTATCGAAAAAGCCACCCCAGACCGTCAAAGGCACGGCTGTCTTTTTGACGGGCGATCCAGAAACAGCGCCGCCCGCCCTGATGCATTCGTTGAAGCACTATAAAGTGCTGCATGAGAAAAACGTCATGCTGACGGTCATCAATTCTGATGCGCCGCGCATTGTTGATGAGAACCGCATCCGCATGGAACCGATCAATGATCAATTCATGCGCGTCTTCATCACCTTCGGCTTCATGGAAGAACCCAATGTGCCGAAGGCGCTGGCGCAATGCCGCAAGATGGGATGGCGATTCGACATTATGGCGACGTCTTTCTTCGTCTCGCGCCGCACGCTGAAAGTCGCGCGCAATCATGCCATGCCGCTCTGGCAGGACCGATTGTTCATTGCACTGGCGCATAATGCCGCGGATTCCAGTTCATACTTCCAGATTCCAACGGGGCGTGTGGTGGAGATTGGCGCGCAGGTGTCGGTGTAGA
>CAWUNF010000384.1:0-2293 GCA_963923195.1 uncultured Hyphomicrobiales bacterium
CGCCTGCGAAGGAGCGCAACTGGGGCGCTTTCAGCATCTTCAACGTCTGGACATCGGACGTTCACAGCCTTTGGGGCTATTATCTCGCCGCAAGCTTGTTTTTGATTTGCGGCAGCTTCGTCAATTTCATCATCGCGATTGGGCTGGGCTCGGTCGTGATTTTCATTCTAATGAACATGATCGGCAATGCGGGTGTGAAGACCGGCGTGCCTTATCCGGTGTTGGCGCGCGCCTCCTTCGGTGTATGGGGCGCCAATATTCCCGCACTTGTGCGCGCGATCGTCGCCTGCTTCTGGTATGGCGCACAGACAAGCGCGGCATCAGGCGCTATCGTTGCGCTTCTTGTGCGCAATGAAGGCCTGCTTGCCTTCCATCAATCGAGCCATCTGCTTGGCCATTCGACATTGGAAGTGATCTGCTATGTGATCGTGTGGGCGTTGCAGCTCTTGATCATCCAGCGCGGCATGGAAACGGTTCGCAAGTTCCAAGATTGGGCAGGCCCTGCGGTGTGGGTGATGATGCTCATCCTCGCAATTGCCTTGACCGTGCAGGCCGGTGGCATTTCTTTCGGCTCTGACATTCCGAAAGATGTGTTGCTCGATAAAACCAAAGACGCCGGTAATTTCGGTGAGCCGGGATCCGTTGCAGCGCTCTTTGCTGTGGCTGCGACCTGGATCACCTATTTCGGTGCGCTCTATCTCAATTTCTGCGACTTCTCGCGTTATGCGAAAGACGAGAATGCGGTGCGCACCGGCAATCTCTGGGGTCTGCCTGTCAATCTGATCCTCTTCACGCTCGTGGCGGGTGTCACAACGACGGCAGCGTTTAAAGTCTATGGTGAAGTTCTGCTCCATCCGGACCAGATCTCCGCGAAATTCGATAATTGGTTCTTGGCTTTGCTTGCGGCGCTCACATTCGCCGTTGCAACGCTCGGCATCAATGTGGTTGCGAATTTCGTGTCACCCGCCTTCGACTTTGCGAATGTCTTCCCGCGCACAATCGACTTCAAGAAGGGCGGCTATATCGCAGCGTTGATCGCGCTTGTGCTTTATCCGTTTGCTCCTTGGGAAGGTGGCGCGGCGCAATTCGTGAACTTCATCGGTTCAACCATGGGTCCGATCTTTGGTGTGATGATGGCGGATTATTATTTGATACGCAAAGGTCATCTCCATGTCGAAGCGCTCTATAATGAACATGGTGAATTCCGTTTCTCGGGTGGCTGGAACATCAAAGCCTTCATCGCGGCCGGTATTGCCGGCATTTTCTCGACGATCCTGCCTTTCTTCACCACGGTGTTGCCACCCTGGTGGGGTATCTATGGCTGGTTCTTCGGCGTGGTGATCGCAGCCGTTGTCTATCTCGTCATCGGTGGCGGCAATCGTTCGCACGCGCATTGATGAAAACAAAAATTGATGTGTCTAAAATTGAGGCCCGCAGTTCACACTGCGGGTCTTTTCTTGTGATCTCTATTTTGCTCATCTGAGCGTTAGATGATTCATTTTTCGCTGATGGGCTAATGGTCGAAACGGAACGCTATTATGATCCCGATTGGCGCGATCGCTGGTTTGCGTGGCGACACGGGTTTGATGTCGAAGGGATCATCGAGCAAAGCGATTACGGGCCCGCCGATGCGTCCGCCTTGGCGCGCGCGACGTTCTATCAACCGATCCCTGTGCGCTATCTCGCGCGAATTTTGAAACAAGCGCGCCGCTCTAAAGTGCCGCTCACCCATTTTGTTGATGTGGGCTGCGGCAAGGGCAAAGCCTGTCTCTATATGGCGCTTAAAGGCGGTTTTGACCGCGTGAGCGGACTTGAATTTGCCCCCAAGCTCGCAAGCGTTGCACGCAGCAATGTGCGACGCGCGCGGCTCGCAAAGACCGATATCATCGAGACGGACGCGCGCATCTATGCGCTGCCCGCGACCCCCAGCCTTGTGTTTCTCTTCAACCCGTTTGATGCCGCAGCGCTTGAACATTTTCTCGACACGAACCGCACCCATTTCAAAACGCAACCCTCGCTTATTGCCTATGCCTTTGATGTGCGGCGCGAGGTTTTGCCCGATTTCGGCTTTCGTGAAATTCGCCGCGACGCGAATGTGCGGCTTTCCTTCCATCAAATGGCGTGAGCATCAGCGCGGCCCGCGACCGGCGCGACATTATGTCATTCTGCGCATAACAAGGCGGGTATCAAAAAAATCGGCAGGCGCTGTGATCCAGCCCGATTTTACCTCGTAAACAGTTCCGGATTTTGGCTTTCGTCCAATTTCCTCCCATCTGAGACTAAAGCCCGGCTG
>CAWUNF010000385.1:0-2291 GCA_963923195.1 uncultured Hyphomicrobiales bacterium
TCGAGGCAGGCGTGCTGTTCTGGAGCATGCGCCATGATGGGTCTTTCTTTGATTCATTGCCGGAGGCGCCCATGCGCCGCATTTTTATTATTTTGGGAGCTTGGCTCCTGCTCAGTCCTGCCCAGGCCGCCACCAATGACCTTGCCCAGGGTGCGCGCGGGGGCACTTTGCTCCAAGCTGAGCTTTATTTCCTTTTGGTCCCGCCACCGCGGCAGGCGCTGCCGGTCGATTTCCTGATGCTCAAGCCCTTGCCGCAAGATGCGGCCGGGCGCGCCGCTTTGCGCAGCCGGGCCAGTTCATCTGCGGATGCGAAAAATGATCTTGCCGTCATGCTCTTGGGCGAGGGCGAGGCCAAGCAAAAAGAGGCGCTCACTTTGCTGCGCGCGGCAGCGCCAAAATCGGCCACGGCTGCCTTTAATCTGGCTCTGCATCTGCTGCGCACCGAATCTGCGCCGACACAGGTTCCAGAAATCCGCAAATGGGCTGATCTCGCCCTGAAAGGCGGGATCGCCTCAGCGGCCACTCTGGTTGGCGTGTTGCAAACGCAGAATGATCAGAAGAGCGCTTCGTTTGAAAAAGCGGCCGCTGCCAATGATCCGGCGGGCATGTTTAATCTTGCGCAAAGCTTATTGCCTCTCGATCCAAAAACATCGCGTGAAATTCGTGAGCGCGCTTGGCTTCTTCTTGTTGATGCGGCTGAAAAGAAATTTCTGCCCGCAGCTTTGTTCTTAGGCTATGTCAAAGCCACCACTTTGGTGCAGGTGAACCACCCGCAAGCGCTTAAATTATTTTTGCAAGCGGGTGAATCTGGGTCTGCCAATGGGCTCATCAATGCAGCCGTGATGATTTCGCTTGGCGCAGGGGGTGCACCAGACCAATTTGAAGCCACACGCCTGTTGCGTCGCGCGGCGCAAATGGGTTCAGGCTATGCGCAAGCGCTTCTGGCCGAGGCTTATCTGAGCGGGCGCGGTGTTGAGCGCGATTATGCGGCGGCACTTGATTGGGTGACGCGCCCTGCGGCGCGCGCGCATCCTTACGGGCGCTTGGCTTATGCGCGCATGGTGGCCTTTGGCCTTGGTGTGACGCCTGATGCGCCAAAAGCTTTCACGCTGTTTCGCGCATTGGCTGAGGAGGGATATGCGCCTGCCCAGCAACAAGTCGGCATGTCTTATTTTTCTGGCATCGGCACGTTGCGTGATCTGACGCAAGCGCGTTTTTGGCTGACGAAAGCGGCGGAGAATGACTTTCCGCAGGCCATGTTGCTTTTGGCCGATATGCTCGATGCAGGTCTTGGTGGACCGCAAGATTTGGACGGCGCTTTGCGCAATTATACGAGCGCGGCTGATTGGGGCCTGCCGCAAGCGCAGCGCCGTTTGGGTGATCGCTATTTTCTGGGTCGCGGGACGCCAATCAATGATGAGCGTGCAGCTTATTATCTTGAACGCGCGATCGAACAAGGACAATGGGGTGCGGCGGTTCAATTGGGCTTGATGAAAAAGCAAGGCCGCGCAGGCCCAGTAGATGATGCGGCGGCCTGTGCCCTCTTTCGCCGCGCCGCCGATAAGGCCTTCTATCGCGGCATGTTCTTCTTGAGCGAATGCTATTGGACAGGCAAAGGCGTTGCGCGTGATCTGACGCGTGCGCAGGATTATCTCAATCAAACTTTGCAAGCGACGGAATTCGTCAAACGGCGCTTCGCCAATGTGCCATTGGATGCTTTATCGCCTGAAGATCGTGGCGAGTTTGAATTGTCTGGCACTGTTCACGCCGCTGCACAAAAAGCATTGGAAGAAATCCGCACCGGCTTGGCGCGCGATTTTGTGGCCTCGCGTGAGGGTCTGCCGCCCGCGCCTGCTGATGAGGTTGCGAAATTGCGCGCGGGCGCTGAAAGCGGCGATCCTTCGGCCCAAAATAATCTTGGCGTGCGGTATGAACGTGGCGAAAGCCTTGTGCGCGATGTGGCAGAAGCCGCGCGCTGGTATCGCAAGGCCGCAGATCAAAATTATCCTTTGGCGCAAAATAATCTGGGCGCGCTTTATGAGCGCGGGGCCGGTGTTCCAAAAGATACAAGCGCGGCTTTCGAGCTTTACAAGAAAGCAGCGGAAGCAGGCTATCCTGTCGCGCAGCGTAATTTGGCGGCGCTTTATGCCAATGGGAGCGGGCCTGAGCAAAGCGATGTTCAGGCCTTCGACTGGATGAAACGCGCGGCTGCCAATGGTGATCCGCCCGCTATGGACAATCTGGCGATTATGTATGAGACGGGTCGCGGGGTGGCGCGCGATGAAATTGTT
>CAWUNF010000386.1:0-2280 GCA_963923195.1 uncultured Hyphomicrobiales bacterium
CTATGAAGCCATTGTCAATGCCGCGACCAATATGCGCGCGCGTGGCATTCCAACTGATTTCGCATTTTGGGATCGTGTCGCCTCATTTGATATTAATCTGACGCTGATCTCTTATTCTGCCACTTCGACCTATGGTCGAGCCTTTCTGGTGGGTCTTCTCAACACTTTGCTCGTGGCAGCCGTTGGCTTGGTGTTGGCCACTGTGCTTGGTTTTTTCCTCGGCATTGCGCGCCTGTCGAAGAATTTTGTCATCGCAAAATTGTCGAGTTTTTATGTCGAAATCATGCGCAACACGCCGCTCTTGTTGCAATTGCTTTTCATCTATAATGCCGTGTTGAAGCCACTCCCCAATCCGCGTGACAGCATTTCCTTGGGCGCGGGCATTTATCTCAACAATCGCGGCCTTGTTTTGCCCGATCCGCAATTTGCACAGGGCGCTGGTTTCATTCTCGCGAGCGGCCTTGCCGGACTCATCGGCAGCATTCTCTTCCGTCTCTATGCGAAAAAACGTCAGGCACAGACGGGCATAAATTTGCCAGTGGCATGGGTTTCTGCTGCGCTGATCTTGCTGCCGCCAGTGATTGCTTATTTTGCAGCGGGCCAGCCCATCTCTTTTGAAATGCCGATTTTGCGCGGCTTTAATTTTAGTGGGGGCTTGCGCATTTTGCCGGAATTTGTGGCGCTTGTGCTCGGCCTCTCGCTTTATACAGCAGCTTTCATTGCTGAGATCGTTCGCGCTGGCATTCTCGCAGTTTCACATGGGCAGACGGAGGCTGCGCAATCTTTGGGCCTATCGCGCGCTCAGACGCTCAAACTGATCATCATTCCGCAAGCCGCGCGTGTGATCATTCCCCCGCTGACCAATCAATTTTTGGCGCTGACGAAAAATTCGTCGCTCGCTGTTTTCATCGGCTATCCCGATCTCTTTCAGGTTTTTGCAGGCACAGTGCTCAATCAAACCGGTGCGGCTGTGCAGGTCATTGCCATTACAATGGCGGTTTATTTGACGATTTCGCTCATCACCGCTGTCTTGATGAATCTTTATAATCGCCGCATGGCTTTGGTGGAGCGCTGACATGAGCCTCTATTTGCGCCATGAAGATGCTCCGACTTTGCCAGCGCCGGTGCGATCAACCGGATTATGGGCATGGTTGCGCGAACATATTTTCTCAGGCTGGGTGTCGGGCCCGCTCGCACTCGCCGTGATTGCTTTGATCATCTGGGTCACGCCAGATCTCATCCGCTTTTTTATTCTGGATGCGATTTGGAGTGCCAATGATGGTGCGGCCTGTCGTGTGCAAGGCACGGGCGCGTGCTGGGCTTTTGTGGATCGCAAACTCGATTTCTTCCGCTATGGTTCTTATCCCGAGACGCAACATTGGCGCGTTGATATTGTGCTCATGTTGGGCTCAGTGCTTGCTGCGCGTTTGCTCTGGCCAGAGGGCAAGAAGAGCAGAGCTGGTCTCTTCTGGTTTTTGATTGGCATTCCGCTTTTCATCTTTTTGATGATCCCGGGGCCTGCTGCCATTCTTCGTGAGCCAAGCTTAGAGCTTGCGGTTTTGGCAGGCGGCGTGGCTTTGGCCTGTGCGCTTGAATTTTTAAAAATTCGCACCCTTTGGGTCGGGCTCTTTTTCTTTGTGATCTATCCGATCATCGCGGTCTATCTTTTGAAAGGCTCAGTGTTACTTGGCCTCATTCAAGTTGATACAAATTTATGGGGCGGCATTTTCTTAAGCCTGCTTGTTGCAACCGTTGGCATTGTTTTCTCGCTGCCGGCGGGCATTTTGCTCGCACTGGGTCGCCGCTCCGAATTACCAGCGGTACGCTTCTTTTCCATTCTCTATATTGAATTTGTGCGCGGCGTGCCTTTCATCACCGTGCTGTTCATGGCCAACACCATGCTGCCGCTGTTTGTGCCGGATCATTGGTCGCCCGATCGCTTGCTGCGGCCCATTGTTGGCTTTGCGCTTTTTGCGGCAGCCTATATGGCGGAAGAAGTGCGCGGCGGTTTGCAAGCCATTCCCAAAGGCCAGAATGAAGGCGCAATGGCTTTGGGCCTGTCTTATTGGCAGCGGATGCGGCTGATCATCCTGCCGCAAGCTTTGACTTTGGTCATTCCGGGCATCGTCAATATTTTCATCTCGCTGTTTAAAGACACGACATTGGTGGCCATTGTCGGCATTTTCGATTTTCTGCGCGCCATTGATGCGGCGCGCATTGATCCGGTTTGGACCGGGCCGACTGTCTCACCGACCGTCTATACATTCGCTGCCGCTTTCT
>CAWUNF010000387.1:0-2256 GCA_963923195.1 uncultured Hyphomicrobiales bacterium
GCATCGTGTCGACGAATTTCACATCGCCCATTTTGGTGCCGCCGCGCATATAGGCAGCGTGCTGTGACATGGACATGCTTTCTTGCCCACCGGCGACAATGACTTTGGCATCGCCATTGGCAATTTGCTGGAGGCCGAGCGCGACGGCGCGCAGGCCCGAGCCGCAAAGCTGGTTGAGCTGCCAAGCAGTCGCTTCTTGCGGAATGCCAGCCTTAATGGCGGCCTGACGGGCCGGATTTTGGCCCTGACCGGCGGTCAAGATCTGGCCCATAATGACTTCATCGACATCGCCGGGGGCGACTTTCGCCCGCTCCAGCGCGCCCTTAATGGCAGTCGCGCCCAGATCATGGGCGGCCACGGTGGCAAAAGCCCCGTTGAAAGAACCCACGGCCGTACGCGCGGCACTGACTACGACAATATCGCTTGCCATTCCCTTGTCTCCCTCGACCCGTTCGCCCCCGTCCCGCCTTCGGCAGGTTTTCGGAGCCTACATGATATTGCAGGTGCTCAATCAGAACCATGTCCGCCCCCGCCGGGCAAGCGCCGCGGGGGTGCCCATCATGAGCAAATGGTCGGCCTACGAAATGCTGAGGAGAGGGGCGGGCTGGCCAAGCCTTGAGCAGAAAAGACTTTCGCGCAACGCAGCATTATGCCTATCGTAGCCAGTCCCGACGGGCCTCAAGGCCCGGCGCCGGGGCCTCAGGGGGAGGCGGGCTCTCAGTCCGCCGCAGGGAAGATGACAAACGAAAAAGCGCCCATCACCATCAAAAAATATGCGAACCGGCGTTTGTATAATACCGGGACCAGCACTTATGTGACGCTTGAGGATCTCGCCCTCATGGTCAAGAACGGCGAAGATTTCGTCGTTTATGATGCCAAGACGGGGGAAGACATTACCCGTCCCGTGCTCGCCCAAATCATTTTCGAGCAAGAAGGCAAGGATGGCCAAAGCCTTCTGCCGATTACTTTCTTGCGTCAGCTCATCCGCTTTTATGGCGACAGTATGCAAATGTTGCTGCCAAGCTATCTCGAACATTCAATCGGCAATTTTACTGCGCAGCAGCAAAAATTCCGTGAGCAGATGCAAGCGGCAATGGGTGGCAAGGAATTGCCCGGCGCGCATTTGTTTGGCGCGATGGAAGAACAGGCGCGCAATAATATGGCGATGTTCTCTCAAGCCTTTAGCATGTTCAATCCTTTCGCGGCGGCGCAAGTTGCCGCCAAAGGTTCTTCTGGTGCAGCATCCGCCACCTCAGATGATGGCGATCTCGATGCTTTGAAAAAGCAAATGGCCGATATGCAGGCCAAGATCGATGGCCTGTCGCGCAAGTAAATTGCGCAAGTAAATTGCGAAAGTCATTTGCGCAACGCAAAAAGAAAGCCGCTCTCATGAGCGGCTTTTTTATGTCTTAGCGCGGTGTGGGCCGCCAATTGGGTGGTGCCAATTCAAAGCCTGCAAAATCAAAAGCAGGTGCAACGGTGCAACCAACAAGCGTCCATGCGCCAAGGCTTGTCGCGGTTTGCCAATGATGGGCGGGCACAACAATTTGCGGATGCTGTCCTGCGAGCACATCAGGACCCAGATGCAAAGCAGAGGCATCATGGCCATTGGGTGATTGCGTCAGCACAAGCGGCGCACCGGCATAATAATGCCAAATCTCGGTGGCATCGACACGGTGCCAATCTGACACATCACCTGCGCCGAGCAGAAAATAAATCAGCGATGAAACTGAGCGACCATTGGCATCAAGGCGGGGATCGCGAAAGGTCTCGCGATAATAGCCACCTTCTGGATGGGCTTTGAGATCGAGCTTTTTGATGATGGCGTCAGCCGATTGTGCGCCATGCTGATAAAAATGAGCCATTGAATCACGCCTTATTCTTGCGTTCGCGCAAATCGGCAAAGGTTGCAACATTGCCTGCGCGCAAAAATGGATTGGTGGCCCATTCTTGTTTGAGCGTCACAGGTAAAGTGAAAGCGCCTTGTGCGCGCAAAGCATCCACCTCTGTCATGCGCGCTTGTAAATCGGCATTATTCGGATCAGCGGTCAAAGCAAAGCGGCCATTGGCTTGCGTATATTCATGCCCGCACCACAGACGCGTTTCGGGCGGCAGTGCGGCCAATTTGCAAAGCGACATCCACATTTGCTCCATCGTGCCTTCAAAGACGCGCCCGCAACCCAGCGAAAACAAAGTATCGCCTGCAAAGAGCAAATGTTCTTTGGCAAAGTGATAAGCAATATGGCCAAGCGTATG
>CAWUNF010000388.1:0-2252 GCA_963923195.1 uncultured Hyphomicrobiales bacterium
GCTTAGCCTTCGCAGGTTCGAGTCCTGCTTCCCCCACCATTTTTCTTAGACAGAAATCAAGCCTCGCATGGGCGCGACAGCATTTGAATTTGGAAAGATGCGGTTGCGCAAAATCTCCGGCGACAGGCCCAGATGATCGTACAGCACACCTTTCATCGCCGCGCGCAAATCTGTGGTGGGTGCAAGGTCGCGTCCATCGTGCAATTGTTGGGGCTTGAGACCGGGCCAATCTGTGACCACGCGTCCGCCACTTATGGCGCCGCCGACAAGAAAGGCGATGGTTCCGGTCCCGTGGTCGGTGCCAATCGTGCCATTGATGGCCGCGGTGCGGCCAAATTCCGTAACAATCATCAGGACTGTTTCTTTCCAGACAGGGCCGAGCTGCGTTTCAAAGGCGGCAATGGCCTCATCTAATCCGCTGAGCATATTGGCGAGCTGACCAATGGCGCCGCCTTCATTGGAATGTGTATCCCACCCATCGAAGGCGAGGGCCGCAAGGCGGGGCCCATCTGGTTCAGCCATTAAGCGGGCTGCGCCTTGAGCTGTTATTTTCATGAGTTCTTTGAGGCCACCGCTACGTTGGGGCTGCACGCCGGCGCGCCCCGCAATGCGGTCTGCGGTTAATCCGCTTTCCAAAGCGCTGGCGAGCTGTGGATCGCGCTCATGATAAAGCGCGAGCAAGCGGGCTGTGAGTTGATCATCGGCATGTTGTAAAGCCGGAGGTGACCAGCCAAGCACCGGCGCTTTGCCGCGCATGATCAATGGCGTGATCGCGCCAATGCCCAGTCCATTTTGTGCAGCGATCCGTTCGCCCATTGGCAAAGCTTGCAAGGCGCGATTCATCCAACCGCTGTCAACAAAGCCGGGCTTGGGCATGCCGCTTTCCAGCATGTCTTGGCCATCAAAATGGGAGCGTTCGCGATAGGATGTTGCAATGGCATGAAGCACCAAGGCCTCGCCTTTTTGGTAGAGGCGCGCCATCTGCGGCATGGCGGGATGCAGGCCAAAGAAGGAATCCAGCATCAATGCTGGCGTGTTTCCATCACGCGTCAGGGCGAGATCTTTGCGCAGGCCCGCATAATTTGGGTCCCCGATGGGCGCAACGGTTGAAAGCCCATCAAGCGCACCGCGTAAAATGAGGGTCACAAAACGCGGATCGCGCCCCTGAGCCGCATGTGCATAGCGCGGTACATGCGCCCATGCGGCGAGTGTGGCTGTTGCACCTAAAAGAGAGCGGCGTGTCCAGACTTTGTTTCGCGCAACCATGATCGGCCTCAGCAATGCTGGAATTCAGGTGACATGAATAAAAGTGAAATGGCTTGTGCACGTGTCTCAGCTCGCGCAATCGATTGGCGTGTGGCTTTTGAGGCATATTGCGCCAAAGTCTCATCCAATATTTGGCTGGGATCTAGAGTGGCATTTAATCGCCCCCAATGTGCGGCAATATCAAGCCGCACAACCATGTTGTCAGGTGAGCGCCACACGTCGGTTAAATCGGGAAAACCATTTGGGCCGGGGGGATTCCAAAAAGGTTGCCCCATGAGCGACAATTCATTGAGCATGGTTTGCGTATCTGGTCGCCGCTCTGCGGCGCGCGCAAGAGCGATCATGAAGAGAAGCGGGCTGCGCATTTTTTGAAGAGGCAGCGACCAGGCCTCTGGTGCTGTGATCAATTTGCGTGTGACAGCGCCCAGATCGCCGCCACTGGTGATGAAAATATGTGTCAGATTTTGCACGAGCGCGGGCGGGGGGACATCTGCGAGAAAATGCCGTGCTAATTTAAAGCAAAGATGACGGGCTGTGGCAGGGTGGTGGGCAAGATCATCCAATGTTGCAAGCCCCTGATCGAGACCTTCTTCATGATAATCTTTGCCAAGAACGCGATGAGAGCCCGGTTCATGTCGAATGGGTGAAAAGGTGAAACGTCCACCATAAAGGGCATCATCAAAAGGTTGGGCCATCGTCCAGCCCGTAAGGATGCGCGCAAAACTGGTCACATCTTCTTGGCTATAGCCCGCATCGACACCCAGCGTATGTAATTCAAGAATTTCGCGTGCGAGATTTTCATTCAGGCCGCGTTGGTTTTGTTTGGCGGCACGAGAATTAGGCCCGATCGATTGAATATTGTCGAGATAGATCAGCATGGTTGGATGCTGTGCGACAGATTTCAACATGTCGCTAAACCGCCCCAAAATATGTGGCCGGATGGCTTCACGTTCAAAGGCGCCCGCTGTGCCGCGCACGAGGGAAGC
>CAWUNF010000389.1:0-2240 GCA_963923195.1 uncultured Hyphomicrobiales bacterium
GCGGGCATCAAAGGATTGCCAGATCTTCTCGCCACCTCGCCCTTTGAGAGCATGTGGAATGGGATTGGGCGTCATTTTCAAGATCCGCGCTTGCGCCAACTCTTTGGCCGTTACGCCACTTATTGCGGCTCATCGCCTTTCTTGTCGCCCGCCACTCTCATGCTGATTGCCCATGTCGAGCAAGATGGCGTGTGGATGGTCGATGGTGGCATGCATGCTTTGGCACAGGCTTTCGCCAAAGCGGCTGAGAGCAAAGGCGCGCAGATCAAATATGGCGCGCATGTGCAAAAGATCACGCGCGTGGCCAAAGGCTTTGTGGTGGAAACAGCACAAGGAGAGGTGTTCCATGCTGACAAAATTGTCTTCAATGGCGATGCCAATGCTTTAGCGCGAGGCTTTTTGGGTGATGATTTGCGCGGTGGCGCGCCATCCACATCCATCCATCAGCGTTCACTCTCCGCTGTGACCTGCACAATCAAAACACGCACACAGGGCTTTCCACTCATTCGGCATAATGTGTTCTTCTCGAATGATTATCGCGCTGAATTTGATGCGCTCCAATCAGGATCCCTGAATTATGATCCGACTGTCTATGTCTGCGCACAAGATCGCGGCGATGATGATGCTGAGCTTCATCAATCAGAGCGCTTGCTTTTGCTGGTCAATGCGCCAGCTTTGGGCGATCAAAAATCCCTCTCCGATGCGGAGATTGACCAATGCATGATGCGCATGATGGCGCGGGTGGAAGCCTGCGGCCTGAAGATCGACCAAATGCCGGAACGTCGACACATCACGACGCCGCAGGATTTCAACCAGCTCTTTCCAGCAACGGGCGGGGCCATTTATGGACGCGCGACTCATGGTTGGCGGGCGACATTCACGCGGCCGGGCGTGCGCAGCACGATTCCCAATCTTTATCTGGCGGGGGGCAGCGTCAATCCGGGCGCGGGGATTCCAATGGCCGCCCTTTCGGGACTGACAGCCGCAGCCTGTCTGATGCAGGACCGAACTTCGCCATAAATATTCCCGATAATGGTTATGCGTGGTGGTATGTCGATGGCATCAGCCATGATGGCCAACATGGCATCACGCTCATTGCTTTTGTTGGTTCGGTTTTCTCGCCCTATTATAAATCCGCGCGGCGCAAAGGCCCAACCAATCCCGAAGATCACGTCTCGCTCAATGTCGCGCTTTATAGTCGCGGCGCCGCGCGTTGGGCCATGACGGAACGCTCACATGCCGCCCTGTCACGCACGCGCGATACATTCGAGATTGGTCGAAGCCTCATGCGTTTTGATGGCGACCATTTCATCATCGATATTGATGAGAAAGCTTTTCCCTTCATTGCGCCTGTGCGCGGATGCGTGCGCATCTCACCCTCGCTTATGCCAGCACGCAGCTTTGCACTTGATGATGCGGGGCGCCATGTCTGGCAGCCCATTGCGCCAATGGGCACAATCGAAGTGACCATGCAATCGCCCGCTCTTTCTTGGCGTGGCCATGCTTATATGGATCACAATCGCGGGCTTGAGCCGATTGAAAATGGATTTGCAGCTTGGGAATGGTCGCGCTCGCAGGGACAAGATCGCAGTCTCATCCTCTTTGATACGCAACCGCGCCTCGGTACATCTCGCCACTTATCCTTGTCTTTTTTCGAAGATGGCCGCATTGAACCTTTTGTGGCGCCTGCTCGCAAAGCTATGCCGCGCGCCTTTTGGGGCATGTCACGCCATACACGCAGCGAAAATGACCCGCGTCTTTTGCGCACACTCGAAGATGCACCATTTTACACACGCAATATGATTGCTTCGCAGCTTGATGGCGAAGACATGATGGGCGTGCATGAAAGCCTGTCTTTAGACCGTTTCAATTCGCCGCTGGTGCAAAAAATGCTCCCCTTCCGCATGCCACGTGTGGGCGCGTCACGAGGGTTCTTCTAAAGGTTTTCGAATTTGTGCTGCGTGACGATCACGATCGCGCTGTTCAAGTTTTTCGAAAATATCAATCACATTATCGATACGTGTCTTGCGAACCGGGCGTGGACGCGCGGCAGCTTGCACCAAAAAGGCACCTTCCGGCAGAGGTGGCGCGCCATAGCCAGCGCCTGAAACGGCTGCAGAGGCCATTGCTTTGCCCAGCAAAATAGCTTTGCGCGGATGTGAGACGATGGCGCGTCGCGACACACTGTCATAATGGGCCTGCGCAATTTCGCGACCAATCTCCGAATAAATATAGCGCGC
>CAWUNF010000390.1:0-2235 GCA_963923195.1 uncultured Hyphomicrobiales bacterium
TGATCACCGCCGATATCCATTCTGGAGAGGAAGGCCTCATCTATTTGCGCAAATTACAAAACAAAGCACGCGCACTTGGTATGGACGACCTACACCTAATCAGTGCAGAAGACGTCGCAAAACTGGAACCAGAGGTTTTATGTTCCGCTGCGCTTTGGTCACCCACATCCGGTATTATTGACGTGCATGCCTATATGGATGCGCTGCTTGGCGACATCGAAGCACATGGCGGATCGCTCGCGCTCGCCTCGCCCGTTCAATCCGGGCAAATCGAAAACGGCACCATTCGGCTAACCATTGGCGATCAAGAGAATAGTCAAATTACCTGCCGCACACTCATCAATTGCGCTGGCCTGAATGCGCCTTTGGTTGCCCGCTCTATTGAGGGCCGTAATCACGATCATATTCCCCCGCGGCTCTTGGCCAAGGGTTCTTATTGTGTGCTCACGCGCCCTTCACCATTCAAACATCTCGTCTATCCAGCACCTCATGGCGTGCATGCAAGTCTCGACCTCGGTGGTCAATTACGTTTTGGCCCAGACTCAGAATGGATTGATGAGATTGACTATCAGATCGACGAAAAGCGCATCGCGCCCTTTTATGAAAAAATTCGACATTTCTGGCCAGGCTTACGCGATGGAGATCTTGCGCCAGGATGGGTGGGCATACGCGCCAAAATCAGCACCGGCAAAACCAATGATATCGATTTCAGGATTGATCATGTTGAAATTGATGGCGCACGCGTGATTGATCTGTTTGGGATTGATTCACCTGGCCTCACCTCATCTCTCGCCCTAGCGCATGAAATCCACACGCTTATACAAAATAAAAACACATCATCCGCGAGGTTCGCACATGGCTGACATTATTCCATTCAACATTGGATCAATTGCCACAACCGCTTTAATCGCGCTCCCAAACGGACAAGCCAAAGCGGGCGTCGTCATTTCATTCAATCATAATGGATTTGATGAATCGACACGTTCCATCATGGATGATCTGGCGCGAGAAGGTTACGCAACCATTGCGCCCAACCATTATCATGTCATGCCCGAGGGCGTTGATCTGGAATTTCGTCGCGACTATCTGCGCGATGAGCAATTCGCCGCTGATTTTAGAGCCGCCTACGATTGGCTGATTCACGAACAAAAAGTTGACTCCAAAAAAATCGCGCTGATGGGCCATTGCCAAGGCGGACGCGCAGGATGGGTAGGAGCAAGCGCAAATGCTGATCTGTGGGCAGGTGTGTGCATCTGGTATGGCGGCGGGGCGTTCCGCCAAAGCGGGGTTCTCCCCTCGCCCTATGACAGCCTGTCAAAGATTCAAGCACCAATCATCGGCTTCTTTGGCAATGATGACAAAAATCCCTCGCCAGAAGACGTCGATAAGTTTGAAGCGCGCCTCAAAGACTATGGGAAGAGCTTTGAATTTCATCGCTATGATGGCGCGGGCCATGCATTCATGAATCCCAACCATCCCCGCTATCATGCCAAAGCGAGCGAAGATTCATGGGCGAAAGCCATGTCTTTCCTACGGCAGAAATTTGCACTTTAGGACGAAAAGCTTGGGTGCATGGAGGTGCCGCCAGACGCATGCGCTTTTGATCTAATTGGGTTCCTTTACCTAGAGAGTAGCGACTATGCGAAGGCTCGTTATGACTTGTGCAATATTTTTTGTTGCCGGCCTTGGGATGTTGTCGAGCGCGCGGGCTCATCCCCACGTCTGGATCACAGTGCGATCAGAGGCGCAATTCAACCTTGAGGGCCAAGTCGTCGCGATCCGGCACCATTGGACATTCGACGACATGTATTCCTCTTTCATCATCTCTAATCTTGGTTCAGACGGTGCGATAATTGCTGAAGCCGATCTATTGCCTCTAGCGAAAGAGAGCGTTGAGGCGTTAGCAGAATACGACTATTTCACGTTTTCGCAGGTCAGCGGCAAGCCAATAGCCTTCATCAAGCCGCAAGACTTTTCAATGACCTATGAATCGAAGCAGCAGGTCGCCACATTGCATTTTACTTTGCCGCTTGCTGCACCAATTGCGGCGTTGCCAGCGTTCAGTTTCGCCGTTTTTGATCCAACATATTATGTGGCCTTCACTTTCGACAAAGGTGAGGCAGCTCAGATTGTGGGGGCGCCATCGGGTTGCGGCATCAGCCTCGACCGGCCTTCGCAACTGAGTGCGAAGGATCAGGAAGCTTTGTCCCGTGCGGCCTCGGAAAACTTGTCCCC
>CAWUNF010000391.1:0-2232 GCA_963923195.1 uncultured Hyphomicrobiales bacterium
ATGCCGCGCGTGGGTGATTGGGTGATTGCGGTGGGCAATCCCTTTGGTCTTGGTGGCACGGTGACAGCAGGCATTGTCTCTGCGCGTGGCCGCGATATTGGTGCTGGCCCTTATGATGATTTTCTGCAGATTGATGCTTCCGTCAATCGCGGCAATTCGGGTGGGCCGACATTTAACACGCGCGGTGAAGTGGTCGGTGTGAATACGGCGATCTTCTCTCCCTCCGGCGGCTCGGTTGGGATTGGCTTTGCCATTCCAACAGAAGTGGCGCGGGATGTGATTGACTCTCTGCGCAACAAAGGCGCGGTCGCGCGCGGTTGGATTGGCGTGCAAATCCAAGGCGTGACGAAGGATATTGCCGAAAGCCTTGGCGCGAAAGAAGCCAAAGGCGCGCTTGTGTCTGATTTGCAGGCGGGCTCACCGGCAGGAGCGGCAGGCATTCGCGCGGGCGATATTATCACCGCCGTGAATGGCGAGCGTGTCGAAGGGCCACGAGAACTTGCGCGCAAAATTGCAAGCTTTGGCCCTGACAAGCAGGTCGATATCACTTATCTGCGCGAGGGTCGTGAGCAAAAAGCGCAAGTGAAGCTTGGTGCTTTGCCGCCAGAAAATACGCGTCTTGCGGAACGCGGTGGCGAGAAAGATCAGGCTGAGCGCAATGCGCTTGCGGGCCTTGGCCTGACTTTAGCGCCCGCATCTGCCGTGCCGGGTGCTGGACGTGAAGGTGTGATTGTAGCCGAGCTCGATCCGGATGGAGCAGCCGCGCAAACCGGACTGAAAGCGGGTGATGTGATTCTGGAAGCCGCCGGACACAAGATCGAGCGCCCCGCTGACGTAAGCTTGGCCTTAAACCATGCGCGGCAAGAAGGCCGTCGCGCAGTGCTTTTGCGGGTCAAAACCGGAAATAATACGCATTTTGTCGCTCTCGCACCGGCGGGTTGATCCATTTTCCAGTTTGAAAACGGCGGGGCTTGGCTGGGCTCTGCCGTTTTTGCGAGGAAAGCCGATAAGGAACCCGCTATCATGTCCGCCATGCGTATTCTCATTATTGAAGATGATCCGGACTCGGCCGCCTTTTTGGTGAAAGCCTTTCGCGAGGCGGGCCATGTGGCTGACCATGCAGCCGATGGTTTGGAAGGCTATGCGCAAGCGCGCGATGGCGCCTATGATGTGCTGATTGTCGATCGCATGTTGCCTAAGCTCGATGGTCTCTCGCTGATTGGTGGCTTGCGCGAGCAAAAGATCGACACGCCTGTTTTGATCCTCTCAGCCCTTGGTCAAGTGGATGATCGCGTGAAGGGCCTGCGTGCAGGCGGCGATGATTATCTCGCCAAGCCCTATGCTTTTTCTGAATTGCTGGCGCGCGTGGAAGTTTTGCAGCGGCGCAAGGGGGTGGCCGCCAGCGATGCCACTGTCTTGCGTGTTGGCGGATTGGAGCTTGATCGTCTGTCACATAAGCTCACACGCGATGGCAAAGAAATTCAAATTCAACCGCGTGAATTTCGTCTGCTCGAATATTTGATGAAACATGCGGGGCAAGTGGTGACGCGCACCATGCTGTTAGAAAATGTCTGGGATTATCATTTTGATCCGCAGACCAATGTGATTGATGTGCATATGTCGCGGCTGCGCTCCAAAATCGACAAAGGCTATGATGTGCCGCTTCTGCACACGATCCGTGGCTCGGGATATATGATCCGTGACGGCGCTCGGTAAACTTTTCCGCACGACAGCTTTCAAACTGTCGCTCGCCTATCTCGTGCTCTTTGCAATAGGCGCGGGCCTTGTGCTTGGCCGTGTCGGTTGGAATGTGAAAGGTCTGATGGATGATCAGATCAATTCCACCATTGAAGCTGAAATCAAAGGTCTCTCTGAACAATATGCGCAAGGGGGTATTCGTCGCCTCGTCTTTGTGATTGAGCAGCGCATTCGCCAGCCCGGCGCCTCGCTTTATCTTGTGACCAGTCCCAATGGTCAGGCGATTGCGGGCAATGTGATTGAATTGCAGCCCGGCGCGCTGGACCGCGAAGGTGTGATTGAAACAACCTATCGGCGCGATGATGATCGCACGACCAATCATCAGCATCAGGCCTTGGCACAAGTTTTCATTCTGCCCGGTGGTTTTCGACTTTTGGTCGGACGCGATTTGGGGGATCGTGAAAATTTACGTCATGTCATGGCGCGCGCGCTGTTCACCTCGCTTGCTTGGCTTGTCTTGATCGGCACTTTGGG
>CAWUNF010000392.1:0-2210 GCA_963923195.1 uncultured Hyphomicrobiales bacterium
GGGCATTGTCGAAGCCATTATGGATGCGAGTGCAAAAATGGCTGCGGGAGCGAAGTGATGGAAAATTTCAACTATCATACGCCAGCCTCTGTCGCTGATGCCGCAAAGCTTCTCGAAGCAAACGAAGATGCGAAGCTCATCTCAGGCGGCATGACGCTTTTGCCGACGCTGAAGCAGCGTTTGGCAGCGCCTTCTGATCTCATTGATCTTGCAAAAGTGCCCGACATTAAGGGCGTCTGCCGTGATGGCGACGAACTCGTCATTGGCGCCATGACCACACATGCAGATGTGCATGAAAATGCTTTGGTGCGTGAATTGATCCCCGGTCTTGCGTCTCTCGCAGGACAGATTGGTGATCCGGCTGTGCGTCATCGCGGCACGATTGGCGGCTCTTGCGCCAATGCCGATCCGGCGGCTGATTATCCGGCTGGCACTGTTGGTCATGGCGCAACTTTCATCACCAATAAGCGCAAGATCGCGGCTGATGATTTCTTCTTAGGCCTGTTCGAGACAGCGCTTGAGCCGGGCGAAATCATCGTTGGCGTGCGCTTCCCCATTCCGGTGTGGTCGCATTATCAAAAGCTGCGTCATCCCGCGTCTGGTTATGCAGTCGTCGGCGTCTTGGTCGCGCAAACGAAAGCGGGCGTGCGTGTTGCTGTGACGGGCGCGGGCCCGTCTGTCTTCCGCGTGAAAGCAATGGAAGAGGCGCTGACAAAAGATTTCTCGGTCAAGGCTATTGAGGGCATCAAAGTCGATGCAAGCGACCTCAACAATGACATTCACGCCAGCGCCGATTATCGTGCGCATGTCGTGACAGTTCTGGCCAAGCGAGCCGTGGCGGCACGCTAAACAAGAAACAAGCGGCGCTCTCATGCGCCGCTTTTTTATATGGCGGGAGGCGATTGGATGCGTTTCCTTGTTTCGCTGCTTCTTCTCTGCGCCAGTCTGCTGGCGGCGCCATCTCGCGCACATGCCGAAGAGGTCGATCTCGCGCTTGTGCTTGCCGTCGATGCATCCGGCAGCGTCAATCAATATCGCTTTGAATTACAAAAGCGCGGCTATGTGGAAGCTTTCCGCAATCCGCGTGTGTGGCGCGCCATTCAATCGGGCATGCGTGGCGCCATTGCCGTGCAAATGTTTCAATGGACCGGGCCTTTCATGCAACGTGAGGCGGTTGGCTGGATGATCATCCGTGATCAGCAAAGTGCCGAGGCTTTTGCGCGTGCCGTTGAACAGGGCGAACGCCAACTCTTTGGTGGGGGGACATCCATCAGTGGTGCCATTGATCATGGCGTGCGCGTTTTGGAAGAAATGCCTCACAAGGCTGCACGCAAGGTGATTGACGTCTCAGGCGATGGTGAAAATACAAGCGGGCGCCCCGCGCGTGTCGCGCGGGATGCTGCCGTGGCGCAGGGCATTGTCATCAATGGCCTGCCGATTCTCGCCTTCGAGCCCTTTTTGGACCAGCATTATGAGCGCGAAGTTATTGGTGGCGAGGGTGCCTTTATGATTGTCGCCAAGAATTTCGAGACTTTTGGTGATGCCGTGCTGCGTAAACTCATCGCGGAGATTGCAGATTTGCGCTGAGAGGCTTTAGACTGCGCTCAAGGCTGAAGGCCCGTCAGAGGTGCGGCCAAGAAGAACAAGAAAAGGGAGGGGCCCGAAATGGCGGGTGATGATTTCCGGTCTGCCGAACATACATTGCGTGCGCGCTCGATTGCTTTCGTGGGCGCGTCTGAGCGCGGACGGTGGCCGGGCCAAATTTTGGGCGCGATGCGCGACCAAGGCTATAGCGGCAAAATCTTTCTCATCAATCCGCGTCAGGCTGAAGTGTTCGGCCAAAAGGCCTATCCATCTTTGCGCGATCTGCCAGAGCCAGTTGAACATGGCATTGTCATTGTGCCAGCGCCAGCCGTTCCAGAAATCGTGGCCGATGCGGCTGATGTGGGATTGCGCTCGCTGACCATTTATGCGGGCGGTGTGGGCGATGGTGCAGATGAAGCCAGCCAAGCGCGTGGCCGCGATGTGCGCGCCGTGCTTGCGCGTTCCAATATTCGCTTGGCAGGCCCCAATTGCATGGGCGCTTTTTCTTATCGTGAAAAGCTCTTTGCCTATCCCAATCCTGAATTGGCCAAGCTTGAACCGGGCTCGGTTGGTTGCGTCTTTCAATCAGGCGGCACGCTGCAATTCTTCATGAAGACAGGCGCCAC
>CAWUNF010000393.1:0-2203 GCA_963923195.1 uncultured Hyphomicrobiales bacterium
CGGCTCTGAAGCCATAAAAAAACGCCGGGCGTACATCCGGCCCGGCGTCTCGAGCGGCCGTGATTGGGGGACAATCTCCCGGCTGCTTGAAAATGAACTTAAAAGCCGATTGTGACGCCAAAATGACGGGATTGGGGCGATTTCAGCATAGGCCTTTGCGCCCAAGCCCTGCGGGCGCTATAGACCGCGCAACGTCTTTTCCTGAGACTTGAGGAGGTTGGCATGAGCGGAATGCGGCTCGTCGTGGCAGGGGCTGCCGGACGCATGGGGCGCATGCTCGTGCAGATGATCCACGAGACAGAAGGCGCGACCCTCTCCGGCGCCCTTGAGCGTGAAGGCTCCCCGGCCCTTGGCCAAGATGCGGGCCTCCTCGCAGGTGTCGGCACCAATGGCGTGACCATTTCTTCAAATGCGCTTGAAGTGCTGGCTCAAGCTGACGGCTTGATCGACTTCACATCGCCCGCCGCGACAATTGCTTATGCAGGCCTCGCCGCACAAGCACGCATTGTGCATGTGATCGGCACAACGGGCCTGGCTGCGGCCGACATCGAAAAGATTGATGCGGCATCGCGTCATGCTGTTGTGGTGCGCTCAGGCAATATGAGCCTTGGCGTTAATCTGCTCGCTGGCCTCGTCAAGAAAGTCGCGCAGACGCTCGGCGAGGATTACGACATTGAAATTGTCGAAATGCATCACCGGATGAAAGTCGATGCGCCGTCCGGCACTGCACTTCTGCTAGGGGACGCTGCTGCCAAGGGCCGCAACATTGATTTGAATGCGCGCTCTGTGCGCACGCGCGATGGCCACACAGGCGCACGCAACGCAGGCGACATTGGCTTTGCCACTTTGCGCGGCGGCACTGTCGTCGGTGATCATCAAGTGATCTTTGCGGGCAGCGGCGAGCGTTTGGAATTAGCCCATCGCGCAGAAGATCGCGGAATTTTTGCACGCGGTGCGGTGAAAGCCGCACTCTGGGGACATGGTCGCAAGCCCGGCCATTACAACATGGCCGACGTGCTCGGCCTTTCCGACATTTGACACGACAACAGGAGCGATCATGCAACGCACTCTCGTGCTTTTGCGCCACGGCCAGAGCGAGTGGAACCTGAAGAATCTCTTCACAGGCTGGAAGAATCCGGACCTGACGCCGGTCGGCGTGGAAGAAGCCAAAAAGGCTGGTCAAGAAATCGGCAAGCTCGGCATCAAATTTGATCGCGCTTTCACCTCGGGCCTGAAGCGTGCGCAAGACACATGCGATCTTGCGCTCAAAGAAATGGGCCAGTCGCTGGACGTTGTGCGCGACATCCAGCTCAATGAACGTGACTACGGGGATCTGTCGGGCCTCAACAAAGCCGAAGCCGCTCAGAAGTGGGGCGAAGAGCAGGTCATGGTCTGGCGCCGTTCCTACGATACTCCCCCGCCCGGCGGTGAATCGCTGAAGGACACGCTCGCCCGCGTGCTCCCCTACTATTGCCAGAACATCCTGCCCTGCGTGTTGCGCGGCGAGCAGACTCTGGTGGTCGCGCATGGCAATTCTTTGCGCGCTTTGCTGATGGTGCTGGAACGCGCCACGCCCAAGACCATCACCGGCATCGAGCTCGAAACCGGCGTGCCGGTTGTCTATACGCTCAATGCGGATTCAACGGTTGCGGACAAGAAGATCCTGCATCACGGTTGATCTGCTCTGTCATGAGACGCGTAGCGAAGCCATCCTGTCTTGCGACCGGATGGCTTTGTTGCTTTAAGAGGGTGCTCACGGGTTCATGAACATGATTGAGATTGTGCCCGGCCTCGTGCATGTGCCTGATTATCTCTCGCGCGAGGAGCAGCAGGAGCTCGTCGCTGATCTGCGCGAAGCGGTGAGACAGGCGCCGCTTTTCACGCCGCGCATGCCGCGCACGGGAAAAGAATTTTCTGTGCGCATGACCAATTGCGGCGCACTTGGCTGGGTGTCAGACCGCGAGCGCGGATATCGCTATCAAGCAAAACATCCCGAAACCGATGCACCATGGGCGCCGATCCCGCGCCTTGCCATGCGCGCTTGGGATGATCTCTCGCCTTACAAACATCCCCCCGAAGCCTGCCTCGTCAATTTCTATGATGCCTCTGCCCGCATGGGGCTGCATCAGGATCGCGATGAGCAGGATTTTGATGCGCCTGTCGTATCGCTCTCATTGGGCGACACATGTCTCTTTCGCGTAGG
>CAWUNF010000394.1:0-2200 GCA_963923195.1 uncultured Hyphomicrobiales bacterium
AATCACCCAAATGCTGCGCAACCAAACGCGCGGAGAGATCATAACCACCGCCTTCACCAAGGCCGATGATCATATTGAGCGCTTTGCCTTTGTAGAAATCTTCGATTGGTTCGGCGCGTGCCGTGCTGCTCAATCCCAGAAGAATGGCGGCAACCTTTACGCCGTGATTGCGAGCGAAGCGAAGCAATCCAGCAAGCCTCACCTGTGGCCTCTGGATTGCCGCGTCGGCCCTGCGGGCCTCCTCGCAATGACGGGGATGGTTTGGCAAAGTCGACATTCTCTCCTCCCGGCGGGACTTGTGGCGTCCCTTATGCCAGGCAGGATAGCCGCCTCACTCGGCCGCGTCGAGAGTGAGGCTGGCGGGGTCGTAATTGAGAATGGGCGAGAGCCAGCGCTCGACTTGCGCAATCTCCATGCCCTTCCGCGCGGCATAATCTTCCACCTGATCGCGTTCGATTTTGGCAACACCAAAATAATAGCTCTCAGGCTGCGCAATATAGAGGCCGGAGACGGACGAGCCCGGCCACATGGCATAAGATTCCGTGAGTTTCACACCAATGCGCCGCTCAGCCGCAAGCAAATCAAAGAGCGTCTGCTTCTCTGTGTGATCAGGCTGCGCGGGATAGCCGGGTGCGGGGCGAATGCCTGCATATTCCTCGGCAATGCGCTGCTCATTGGTGAGGTTTTCGTCTCGCGCATAGGCCCAGAATTCACGGCGCACGCGCTCATGCATTTGCTCGGCAAAGGCTTCAGCAATGCGGTCGGCCAAAGCTTTTACCATGATCGAGCGGTAATCATCATTGGCGCGCGCAAAGCGTTCTGCAATGCGTTCTTCTTCGAGGCCCGCAGTCACCACAAAGCCGCCGATATAATCATTCACGCCGGAGCCTTCAGGCGCGACGAAATCAGACAAAGCGACATTGGGCTTGCCATCGCGACGCTGCAATTGTTGGCGCAAGGTGAAGAAGGTGGCGAGCTTTTCTGAGCGTGACTCGCCTGTGTAAAGCGCAATATCATCGCCCACCGCATTGGCCGGCCAGAAGCCAATGACAGCTTTAGGCTGGAACCAGCGCTCGTCCACAATGCGCTTCAACATGGCTTGCGCATCTTCATAAAGCTGGCGCGCAGCCGCACCTTGCTTTTCATCTTCGAGCAAAGCGGGGAAGCGACCTTTCAATTCCCATGTTTGGAAGAAAGGCGTCCAATCAATATAGGGCACGAGTTCCGCGACATCATAAGAGCGGAACGTGCGCGTGCCAGTGAAGGTTGGTTTCACGGGCTGATAATGCGCCCAATCAATCTTCATCGCATTGGCACGCGCGCGCGCGAGCGGCAGGCGTTGCTTATCATTCTCCGCACGCGCATGAGCATCCGCGACTTTTTTATATTCGGCGCGCAGCGTCTCGACATATTGATCTTTGGCGTCCGCCGAGAGTAGGGAGGAGACGACGCCCACCGCACGGCTTGCATCGGTCACATAGACAGATTGTCCGCGTTTATAATTTGGGTGAATTTTGACCGCCGTATGCACGCGGCTCGTCGTGGCGCCACCTATCAAAAGCGGAATATCAAAGCCTTCGCGCTCCATTTCTGCCGCGACGAAAGCCATTTCATCAAGCGAAGGTGTGATCAGGCCTGAGAGGCCAATCGCATCCACCTTATTTTTCTTGGCTTCATCGAGAATTTTTGCGGCGGGAACCATGACGCCCAGATCAATGACTTCAAAATTATTGCAGGCGAGCACAACGCCAACAATATTCTTGCCAATGTCATGAACGTCACCTTTGACGGTCGCCATGAGAATCTTGCCCGCACTCGCACGCTCGCTGCCGCCGTTCAGCCTTTTCTCTTCTTCCATGAAGGGCATGAGATAGGCGACCGCCTGTTTCATCACACGCGCTGATTTGACGACCTGCGGCAGGAACATTTTACCTGCACCGAAGAGGTCACCGACGACATTCATACCCGCCATCAGCGGGCCTTCAATCACGTCAAGCGGGCGCGTTGAGCGCTGGCGCGCTTCTTCCACGTCGATCTCAATGAATTCAGTGATGCCATTAACGAGCGCATGTTCGAGACGCTTTTCCACGTCCTCTTCTCGCCAAGCAAGGTCCTTGCCCTTCACTTCACTGGTGAGGCCTTTGAACTTGTCGGCCAAGCCCAACATGCGTTCAGTCGCATCCGGGCGGCGATTGAGCAC
>CAWUNF010000395.1:0-2195 GCA_963923195.1 uncultured Hyphomicrobiales bacterium
TTGATATCGGGCCCTGCCATCATGAGCGCGCGCCCGCAGGCCCCTTGCGCAAAGGCAGAGGACGACAGGCCGAGCATGGCCACAGCGGAGAGAATGAGAAGGTGGCGTTTCATGGGAGCAAGAATAGCGCTGCGAAGATCGCAAAAGCTGAAACAAAAGCGCCGGGTCCCAAAGGGCCCGGCGCCTCATTTGCGAGCGGAGGTGCTCGTCTTAGACCTTGCGCGTCTCCGGCATGGTCAAGAATTCGCGCATGGCATGCCAAACGCGGTGTCGGTTAATGCCCAGCACCGCCACATGGGCAATGCCGCGCATCATGACAAATTGCTTATCCTTGGTGTTGAGCTTACCGAAAAATTCGATCAGCTCTTCATCGGTTGCATTGCCATCGGTTTCTGCGCGCGTGAGCAATACGGGGCATTTGATCTTGGTCGGATCAACCATCGGCATATTAATGGCCATGTCGATGTAAGAGCCGGACGGCGCCGTATCACCATATTTCAGCTCATAAGCGGCGAGCGCTTTCGGCACTTCCTTTTCAAAGGTTGATGGATCGTCGCGGCTGAAAATGCCCATGAATGTGTCGAGATCCATCTTGCGATTGGTGTTCTTCTTGTAGCTTT
Organism: uncultured Hyphomicrobiales bacterium; assembly: GCA_963923195.1. Lineage (GTDB taxonomy): Bacteria > Pseudomonadota > Alphaproteobacteria > Rhizobiales > Beijerinckiaceae > Terripilifer. The sequence goes on from CAWUNF010000395.1 coordinate 621, forward strand.
CGACCTGCTCACGACGGCGCATAATTTCCGGCGCCTTTTCACCCGTCCAGGTGAAAGCATCGAGAATGAGACGCTGCACGCGCTCAGGATGACGCATGGTGAAAACGCCCGCGCGGATCGCGCCTGACGATTGCCCCATGAAAAGAAAGCTCTTCTGGCCCGTGACTTTTTCAACCACTGGCATAGAAGCTTCAATATCAGCCACGCCTGTTTCAATGTTGGAATTCACGCCCGTGCCGCGCGTTGAGCGACCGTAATTTTCATGATCGAGCGCCCACACATCATAACCGGCGCGCGCAAATTCATCCATGAAGGAATAATTCGGCTTGCCCGGCACCTGTAGATCATATCCACCACGGCCTGAGAATGACGAGCCATGCACAATGAAGAAAACAGGCTTATTCTTCTTGCCGTCGTTCAGTCGCTTGCGCCAAAGATAGAGCTTCACATTGCCCTTCTGCGCCCAATGTTCTTCGCCAATAATTTTGCCAGAAGCAGCTTCAGCTTCTTGTGTGGCGGCAACGGCGAGCGGCGCAGCGGCGGCAGCGAGAGCAGCACCCTTCAACAGCGCACGACGTGCGGGATTCTTCGTTGTCTCTGTCATTCATTCCTCCCGGATAATTTTGGCAGGGGGCGCCGATTCGAGCGGCAGCCTCACAAGGCATACTATCGAGAGAGGCCTATAGATCACAATTCGAGGCTTGAAGAATGGTGGGCCCGGCAGGACTCGAACCTGCAACCAGACCGTTATGAGCGGCCGGCTCTAACCATTGAGCTACAGGCCCGAGAGCATCGGGATGCCACACCCTGATAGCGGGTCGCGCGCTTGCGTTCAACCAGCCGCTGGAATGGGGCGCGGACGCCCATCATCGTCGACCGAAACGAAGGTAAAGGTCGCATCCGTCACCTTCTCGCGATGGCGCGTGCGAAAGCGCTCTGCGAAGGCCTCAATGTGGATTTGCATCGATGTGCGCCCGACGCGCTCGACCTCGGTATAAACTTCCAGAACGTCACCCACACGCATCGGCGCGATGAAATTCATGGCATCAACCCGCACCGTCACAACACGCCCCTGCGCACGCTCAACACCGGCAATGCCACCCGCTTGGTCCATCTGCGACATGACCCAGCCACCAAAAATATCGCCATTGGCATTGGTGTCGGCAGGCATAGCAATGGTGCGTACCGTGAGCTGGCCGCGGGGGTTATCAGAACTGGTCATCAATAAAAGCCCGAAATTTTTGGTCAGATGATCATAAACGATCTGCCCCGATCTTGCGAAGGGACCAATTTCTGGATTGCCGCGTCGGGCAAAGCCCTCCTCGCAATGACGGCGAGAGGGATGACGCCTTCAAACCCGTCATTGCGAGGAGGCCCGCAGGGCCGACGCGGCAATCCAGAAAAGAAAAAGGCAGGCTCAGCGCCTGCCTTCTGGATTGCTTCGCTACGCTTGCAATGACGATGTGGTCAATTGTCCAAGAAGCTACGCAATTTCCGCGAGCGGCTCGGATGCTTCAGCTTGCGCAGCGCCTTCGCCTCGATCTGGCGGATACGTTCGCGCGTCACTGAGAATTG
>CAWUNF010000396.1:0-2185 GCA_963923195.1 uncultured Hyphomicrobiales bacterium
GGTTTCTATTGGCTCGCCATCATCGGTGTGCTGCTCTCGGTTGTCTCGACCTTCTATTATCTGCGCATCGTCAAAGTGATTTACTTTGATCAGCCGGCGGAAGCTTTCTCGCCCGTGCAAAAGGAAGTCACTGGCGTTCTCTGGGTGGCGACACTCGCTGTGCTTCTTTTCTGGATCTATCCAGCACCCGTCTTGGACGCAGCCTCAATTGCTGCGAAGTCACTCTTCTGAGTGGCTTGACGTCACAGACGGATCTTTCAGCGACGCGGGTCGAATGGCTCGCGTCGATTGATTCAACAAATGATGAAGCCATGCGCCGCGCGCGTGATGGTGTGCGCGCACCCATATGGATTGCTGCGCGCGAGCAAACCAAGGGTCGCGGACGGCAGGGCAGGGCTTGGCAATCACCTCAAGGCAATTTAGCTGCGAGCCTTTTGCTGATTGATCCCGCACCAATGGCACTTGCTCCGCAATTGGGTTTTGTGACGGGCGTGGCTTTGGCGCAAGCCGCCAAAGATCTTTTGCCAGCGCTTGTCTCAGCGCAGTTGAAATGGCCCAATGATCTTGTCGCTAAAGGCGCGAAATTGTCGGGCCTTTTGCTGGAAGCCGCGCAAATGGCGGATGGGCATTTGGCCTGTGTCATCGGAATTGGCCTCAATATCGAGAGCCACCCTGAAAATTTGCCCTATGCGGCGACTTGCTTGCGGGAACTTGGCAGTGAGGCGCGCGTCGAGCTTGCTCTTGAGCGCATCCGCGCGCATATGTCGGTGTGGTTATCCCGCTGGCAGCGGGGTGAGAATTTTGCCGCCATTCGCGAGGCTTGGATGGGCCATGCGGCTGGGCTTGATGCGCGCATAAAAGTGCAGATGAGCGGCGAAACGAAGATAGGCATTTTCCGTGGCCTTGATGCTGCGGGACAGATGATTTTAGAAACAGAAAAAGGTCGCGAGACCATTGCTGCTGGAGATGTCTTTCTCGATCAGCAGCAGGAGATCAGGTGATTGATGGCCAGTGAGAATGAATTGATCCTTGTGCCGCTCGGCGGGCTTGGCGAGATCGGCATGAATGCCATGCTCTATGGCTTTGGGCCAAAGCGGCAGCGCAAATGGATTCTCATTGATCTGGGTCTGTCCTTTGCGGGTCCCGATTTGCCGGGCATTGATTTGCTGATGCCGGATTTGAGTTTTATCGAAAAGCTCAAAGGTGATTTGGTGGGTCTCATCATCACCCATGCGCATGAAGATCATATTGGTGCGGTGGCTGATTTATGGCCGCGCATCCAATGTCCCGTCTATGCAACACGCTTTGCCATTGGCCTATTAGAGACCAAGCGCTTGAATGAGCCGGGTGCGCCCAAAGTGCCATTGCATGAAATTGCACCGGGTGAGTGTTTTGATCTTGGCCCGTTCAATATTGAATTTGTGCGCATGGCCCATTCCATTCCTGAGAGTTGTGGCATTGCTTTGCGCACACCCGCTGGCCTTGTCATGCACACAGGCGATTGGAAGATTGACGAGACACCGCTCGACGGCTGGGCGACAGATGAAAAACGTCTGCGCGAAATTGGCGATGAAGGCGTGCTCGCGCTCGTCAGCGACAGTACCAATATTATGCGCGAGGGGCAGAGCGCCTCTGAGACGGATGTCGCCAAAGGCCTTGAGGGCTTTATCAAGGATGCGCCGGGCCGTGTTGTGGTGACGACCTTTGCGTCTAACGTGTCGCGCGTGCGCGCTGTCGCCGATGCTGCAAAAGCCTGCGGGCGCACGGTTGTTGTTGTCGGGCGCGCGATGGAACGTGTCGTGCAAGTGGCGCGCGAATGCGGCTATCTCGAAGGCGTGCCGACGTTCCTCTCCGCTGAGAGCTTTGGCTATCTTGCCCGAGAACAGATTGTCATTCTGGCAACCGGCTCACAAGGCGAGCCACGCGCAGCGCTCGCGCGCATTGCAGCAGAAGAACATCCCGAAGTGAAACTCGCGCAGGGCGATCGTGTGATCTTTTCCTCGCGCACCATTCCCGGCAATGAGAAGGGCGTGGGTGACATTATCAATGGTCTTGTGCGCCAAGGCGTCGAAGTCATCACAGATCGTCATGGCCTTGTGCATGTGTCGGGTCATCCGCGCCGCAATGAAGTGCAGCGCATGTATGAATGGATCCGTCCGCAAATTGCGGTGCCCGCGCATGGCGA
>CAWUNF010000397.1:0-2184 GCA_963923195.1 uncultured Hyphomicrobiales bacterium
GTTCCGAAGAATCGCTTTCGAAGAAAATGCGGTCGCCGACATTGACGACGAAATCTTGCTGCGAGCCGGGTGTGGCTGCACCTGCGCCCAGCCCCGAGCCAAAGTTCGAACCCGTGCCATCTTCATTCGGATTTTTCGAGCAGGCGCCCATTGCAAGGCCAACGGCCAGCGCGGCCACAAGCTTCAGGCTCCGCGCAGAAATCATCAAAGTCATTCCGGAACTCCTTTACTGACCGGATCAATTGCCTTCAGGTCTAGTCAGTCTTGGTTAATAGATGGTTATTCTTCCGTCATTGCGAGGAGGCCGAAGGCCGACGCGGCACTTCCGTTTTCGCGCGATCTCTGGATTGGCGCGCTTCATCAACTCAGCAAGGGTCCCCACGCCGGATCAGAACCAAAGCTCTGTGTGGGCACGGGGAATTCACCGCGGCCGAAAACATCGGCCATGTAGATTTTTGGGCCACCGCCACCACCTGGATCGCGGAAGAACATGACATAGAGACCATTGGGCGCCCATGTTGGCCCTTCATTGTGATAGCCCTCAGTGATGATGCGCTCGCCCGAGCCATCGGGCTTCATCACGCCAATGCCGAAGGCGCCACCTTTTTGGCGCGTGAAGGCAATGAAATCGCCTTTCGGTGACCAGACTGGCGTCGAATAGCGCGCGCCATCCGAATAAGAAATGCGTTTGGCGCCGCCGCCACCTGCGCTCATCACATAAATTTGCTGCGTGCCGCCACGGTCCGATTCAAAGACAATTTGCGATCCATCGGGCGAATAAGAGGGCGATGTATCAATGGCGGCCGTATCGGTGAGGCGCGTTGTTGCGCGCGAGCGCAAATCCATCATGAAGAGATTGGAGGCCGAGCCCTGCGACAGCGACATGATGATCTTCTGACCATCGGGCGAGAAGCGCGGCGAGAAGGTCATGCCGGGAAAATTGCCGACCACTTCGCGCTGGCCTGTTTCAATATTGAGAATGAAAACGCGCGGATCGCCTTTGCCAAAGGACATATAGGCCACATCTTGCGAGGAGGGCGAGAAGCGCGGCGTCACAACAAGATCTTCGCCGCCTGAAAGATAGCGCACATTGGCGCCATCTTGATCCATAATGGCGAGACGCTTGGCGCGGCGTTCTTTCGGGCCCGATTCATCAATAAAGACGACACGGGAATCGAAGAATCCTTTTTCACCTGTGATGCGCGCGAAAATCGCATCCGACACAATATGCGCCACACGGCGCGCATTGTTGGGGTCGGTCACATATTGCTGGCCGCTGACCTGCTGGCCCGTTGAGACATCCCACAAACGGAATTGCGTTTGCATCCGCCCATCTGGTGCACGTGCCACACGGCCCGTGACAACAAATTGCGCATTGATCATGCGCCAAGCATCTGCGCGCGGCGGCGCGTCCGGATTGCTCACCTGTTCTGGGAAAGAGCGTGGCTCGAGCGGCTGCAAGAAAACCGAGCGTGCGAAATTATTGGTGATGATGCCAGACAAAGCTGGCCCCTGATCGCCTGCGAAATTCGTCACGGCAATCGGGATGGGCTGAAAATTCGAACCACGCCGAATGTCGAGATATTTCGACTGCGCAAAAGCAGATTGCGGCAAGAGGCTCGCACCAGCAAGGCCGGTGAACAAGCCGCCCATTTGACGGCGGGTGAAAAGCATTTTGTGGTCGCTCATGAGACAATCTCGCGGGCTGTCAGTGTGGGTGTGGTGCATCGCATCAGTCATGTCTTAGCCTTGCATTTCATCAGGGTCGAAACGCAGAATGCGAGCACGCCATTGTTCGTAATAAGGCTGATATTGCGCTGGAATTTTCAGCGGATTGCAGCGGCGCACGGCGCGCACAGCACTTTCCGCCAAAGAATTGAGTGCAGGATCGGACGGTGGATTAAGCAAGGATGGCGCGCCAACAAGCGAACCATCCTTCGTATATTCCACCTTGATTTGCGGAATGTAACGCTGGCCTGAACTCATGCCCAGATAAGACCAGCATTGCTTATATTGATCTTGCAAAAAGCCATCGAGCGCCGCCCATAAAGACGGCGACATTTTCGGCGCATTGGCTGTTGCTGTGCCAAGCGAGGCCGTTTGGCTCACTTGCTGTCCGGTTGAGGCGCGTTGTTGTGCTTGTTCGCGCGAGAGCAAGCGCGCGATCTCAGTTGGATCGGTCTT
>CAWUNF010000398.1:0-2174 GCA_963923195.1 uncultured Hyphomicrobiales bacterium
AGCCCCCAATGCGGGCTTCCATCAGCTTTCCATCCAAAACATCAATCCCTAAAGAGATGAGGCTCGGCCGCCCCATTTCATAGCCTTGTTCAATGAGAAACATATGCGCGCCATCGCGCATGTGTTCATGCGCCATCAGCACGCCGGCGAAAGCAGCAACGGCGGACCCTGTTGCAGGATCTTCCGCAATGCCAAGGCCAGGGGCAAACATACGCGCGTGAAAATGATGCTCGGGCGAAAGAGATTCACGCGTGTAGAGATAACAAGCGCCACGTTGCATATGGCCGAAAGCAGCATTCCATGCGGATGCATCGGGCGTGGCGCGTTTGATCGCCGCGCGTGTCGCAATCGGCACAAAGCAAAATGGATTGCCGGCAGAATAAATCGTCGGCACATGATTGCCAAAACCAATATCGCTTTCGTCCAAGCCCAAAGCCTGCGCGATGAAAAGGCTCTGTCCTGCTTGTCCAGCAGGTTCTGGCAATTTCGGCAAAGTAAAGGACGCGCGCGCGACACCCTTTTTGTCAAAGCCAACACTGCAAGAGATCACACCCACCTCTTCTTCCAGCGCGATGAGAATATCTTGGTTGCGCATGAGGCCTTGGGCTTCCAACAAGCCGATGAGAACGGCCGCCCCAATTGTCGGATGACCGGCAAAAGGCAATTCGCGTGTGGGCGTAAATATGCGCGCACGCGCCGTATTCACCAAATCGCGCGGCGGCATAAGGAAAACTGTCTCAGAGAGATTAAATTCGCGCGCAATGGCCTGCATGGCCGCCGTATCAAGGCCAGCGCCATCGCGCACCACCGCCAGCGGATTGCCCGCAAGCGCCACATGCGTGAAAACATCGAGCGTATGAAATGCGCGCGCCATAGCCTCTCCTGTCAGAGATGCAAATTAGGCGAGGCGCGCCACAGATGAAAGCATGTCGATCTTATTCTTGCGCGGGCCCAGCCATTGCAAAGGCGGGCATGTCCGGCATCCAGCCTGCCAGATAAGAGGCGGTGGCCGTGTCGATGAAATCGGCCCATTCAATCACCAGACCATCGGCAAAGCGGAAATGGCTAAAGCCGTGAATGGTCGCCGCATCGCGCGTGCCGCGATTGATCCAACGTGCGCTCCAGCGCACGGCCGCACAAGCCGTCTCCGCCAGAACATGACCAATTTCAAACTGGCGCATTTCAAATTCCACATCGAGCGCTTGAAACGCCACGCAAGCATCCGTGCGGCCAAGAAACGTCCCCGCATAGGGCATGAGGCGACGATCGCCCGCTAGCTGATAATGAACGCGCGGACCCAAGATATCTTGGAGCCGCTCAAATTGACGATCGGCCCGCAAGCCGAGAACGTGATCGGCCAAAGCCGCAGATAACGCCCGTCCCGACATTTTCTTGAAATCCATAAAAGAATGAGACTGATCAAAAGGCAGTTGCAGACCTGAGCTTTTTCAACCAAATGGTTGATATTGCTCGGAAGATTATGATAGTTTCAAATTATGTTACAGTGATGACTAAGCTTTGCCAATACGACAAAGGCCGGAGATTGCTCTCCGGCCTTCGTTTTCCCGAACTTTCCTGACCGGAAGATCAGTTGCGGGTCGTATCGACCATCTTGTTCTTGCCGATCCAAGGCATCATGGCGCGCAGACGAGCGCCGACTTCTTCGATCTGGTGGGCGTCGTTGCGGGCACGCGTCGCCTTGAACGAGGTCTGAGCGACCTTGTTTTCCAGCATCCAGTCACGCGTGAACTTGCCCGACTGGATGTCGTCGAGGACGCGCTTCATTTCAGCCTTGGTGGCCGGTGTGATGATGCGCGGGCCGGTCACGTATTCACCGTATTCGGCAGTGTTCGAGATCGAATAGTTCATGTTGGCGATGCCGCCTTCATAAATCAGATCGACGATCAGCTTCACTTCGTGCAAGCACTCGAAATAGGCCATTTCGGGCGCATAGCCAGCTTCCACCAGCGTTTCGAAACCAGCGCGGATGAGCTCGACGAGACCGCCGCAGAGAACGACCTGTTCACCGAAGAGATCGGTTTCGCATTCTTCCTTGAACGTGGTCTCAATAATGCCAGCGCGGCCACCGCCCACGGCGGAAGCGTAAGAAAGGCCCAGATCATGGGCATTTCCGGAGGCATCCTGATGGATGGCGATCAGGCACGGCACACCGC
>CAWUNF010000399.1:0-2168 GCA_963923195.1 uncultured Hyphomicrobiales bacterium
TTGCGGGCGCGCTTTATGTGCCGCAAGTGGGCATTATCAATCCGGGTGAATTTGCGCCTGCCAATTCGATTGAAGCGGTGATCTGGGTTGCCGTTGGCGGGCGTGGCACATTGGTGGGCGCGGCCCTTGGTGCCATTCTCGTCAATTGGGGCAAGACCTTTTTCACAGGCGCACTGCCGGAATATTGGCTCTTTGCGCTGGGTGCGCTCTTCGTGCTTGTTACACTCTTCTTACCCAAAGGCGTGATTGGCGCGATTGATCAATTCAAAGCGCGTCGTGCAAGCCAACAAAAAGGCAGCGCTGCTGCCGCAACGGCGGCGGAGTAAGGCTCATGGATATCGCCAAAAACAGCCTGCTCTATTTGGACGGCGTTAGTGTTTCCTTCGATGGCTATAAAGCCCTGCGCGGACTTTCCCTCACACTCGCACCCGGCGAAATGCGCGCCATTATCGGCCCGAATGGCGCGGGCAAGACCACGATGATGGATATTATCACAGGCAAGACGCGGCCAGATGAAGGCGATGTTTTATTTGGCGGCTCGCATGATCTGACCAAGCTTGATGAAGCTGAAATCGCCGAACTTGGTATTGGCCGTAAGTTTCAAAAACCAACTGTCTTTGAAAGCCACACAATCGAGGACAATATTCTTCTTGCGCTGAAAGCACCGCGCGGCCCGCTCGCCACACTTTTTGGCAAGCCAAAGGCTGACACACGCCTGCGCATCGACCAGATTCTCGAAATCACCAAATTAAAAGATCATCGTTTTCGGCTGGCCGCTGATCTATCACATGGGCAAAAGCAATGGCTTGAAATCGGCATGTTGCTTGCCCAAGACCCCAAGCTTCTGCTGGTCGATGAGCCGGTGGCTGGTATGACAGATGCAGAAACAGCGCAAACAGCGGAATTATTACGCGAAATCGCCATCGATCATTCTATTGTTGTTGTCGAACATGACATGAGCTTTGTGCGCGACCTTGGCGTGAAAGTCACCGTGCTGCATGAGGGCGCCGTGCTTGCCGAAGGCGCGCTTGACGTTGTGAGCGCTGATCCGCGCGTGATTGAAGTTTATTTGGGGCGCTGATAAATGTTGGACCTCAGCCTGACCCAAAATTTTCAAACACATCCGGGCCTGCTGGACATTCATTTTTTGGAAAATTTAATCCAATTCATTTCAAGGATCAAAATCATGGCTCATAAAGTTGCACTCAAAAATCCAACCAATGGCCTCACCACCACAGGCTTTTATGGATTTTCCTGGACAACATTATTCTTCGGCTTTTTCCCCGCCATCTTCCGCAAGGACTTTCTCACATTTGGCTTAGGCTTGGTGATTTATGTCCTCCTCGCCGTGGTCACCGTCGGCATTGGCTCTCTTGTGGCCAGCATCGCATGGGCTTTCATGTACAATAAATATTACACACGCAAATTGATCACCCAAGGCTATCGCTTTGCGGATTCAGATGAGGTGAACAAGGCTGCAGCGCAAGCGCTTGGCGTGAGCCTTGAGCCAGCGCTCCCACCCACGACCTGAGAAGGACAATCATGCTCGCCGTTGATTCCATCGATCTTTATTATGGCGCGGCGCAGGCCTTGCGTTCGGTCTCGCTCTCGGCAAAGCCCGGGCGCGTGACCTGCGTGATGGGACGCAATGGTGTCGGCAAGACATCTTTGATGCGCGCGATTTGCGGGCATCAAACTATTGCTGCCGGAAAAATTATGTGGGAGGGCGAGGATGTCTCAAAACTCTCCCCCCATGCGCGCGCCAAACGCGGCATTGCCTTCGTGCCGCAGGGGCGCGAGATTTTTCCGCTGCTGAGCGTGCGCGAAAATCTCGAGACAGGTTTTGCTGCCGCCAAACGCGCTGACCGCTATGTGCCGGATGAAATCTATGATCTCTTCCCCGTGCTGAAAGACATGTTGTGGCGGCGCGGCGGGGATCTTTCTGGCGGACAGCAACAACAGCTTGCCATTGCCCGCGCGCTTGTGACACGCCCGCGCCTTTTGGTGCTGGATGAGCCGACCGAAGGCATCCAGCCCTCCATCATCAAAGATATTGGCCGTGCCATTGACTATCTGCGCCAGAAGGGCGACATGGCCATTGTGCTGGTCGAGCAATATTTCGAATTTGCCCGGGATCTCGCGGATGATTTCTGCGTCATGGATCGCGG
>CAWUNF010000400.1:0-2160 GCA_963923195.1 uncultured Hyphomicrobiales bacterium
GGCGGCGACAAGGGCTATACGGATTATCCGAGCCTGTAATTTAAAAGCAGGCAGACATATTTTTGGGGCGGCGCTCACGTGCCGCCCTTTGTGCCGCCCTTTTTGTTTTGAAAAGGCCAAAACTTTCATTTTGCCTCTCGTTTTTCGCATTTTAGCGCTTCGCGCGACGCTTTTTGACAAAATCGAGCCCTGTTTTGTCAAAATCGCGCTGCAAATTGCCAAAAAGCCCTGCAATGCAGGCGCGAATTGCAATGCCTTAATTTCGTGCAACTGACCTTTGGGCCTGTGCATTAGGTTGAAGCAACCTGCTTCACCTCTGGGCAAGCGCACGATTTCCCACTAAAGGGCAGACAATCTAAAAAACGGGAGGTCAGCTTTGGCCGTGCTCAAAAATTTTTACCATTTGATCCTGGGCGTGCTCGGCGCGCTTGTGGCGAGCGTTCCAGCACAAGCTGCGGAAAGCACTCTGAATCAAGCCAATACCGCATGGATTCTGACTGCATCCGCGCTTGTCTTGATGATGACACTACCGGGCCTTGCCATGTTTTATGGCGGCTTGGTGCGCTCCAAAAATGTGCTGTCGGTGCTGATGCATTGCGTCGCCATCGCCTGCCTCTCTTCTGTGCTGTGGCTCGCGATTGCCTATTCTTTCTCCTTCGGCGAAGGCTCGCCTTGGCTGGGCGGTTTCGACAAAGCCTTTTTGCTGTCGATGAGCCGCGAGGCCGTGAATGGCACTTTGCCGGAAAGCGTTTTCTTTCTCTTCCAGATGACATTTGCGATCATCACGCCGGCACTCATCGTGGGGGCTTTTCCTGAGCGCATGAAATTCGGCCCTGTGCTGGTTTTCTCGGGCCTCTGGCTGATTGTCGTCTATGCACCAGTGGCCCATTGGGTCTGGGGCAATGGCTGGCTGATGAGCATGGGCGTGATGGATTTTGCAGGCGGGCTTGTTGTTCATGCCACTGCTGGCACATCGGCCCTTGTGATTGCAGCTATGCTGGGTCCGCGTGATGGCTGGCCGCGCGAATTGCGCCCGCCTCATAATCCGGGCCTCACCATTATTGGCGCGGGCCTGCTCTGGGTCGGCTGGTATGGTTTTAATGGTGGCAGCGCGCTCACCGCAGATGCGGCCGCTGGCAATGCCATTCTTGCCACACATATGTCGGCCTCTGTCGCTGGCCTTGTTTGGATGACGATTGAATGGATCCGCTTTGGTCGCCCGAGCGTGGTTGGCACTGTGACGGGTGTTGTGGCTGGCCTTGCGACGGTCACACCGGCGTCCGGCTTTGTGAGCCCATTGGGCGGCTGCATTCTCGGCATTGCTGGCGCCATCGTCTGCTTCTTCGCAGTCGATTATGTGAAGCATAAGATGAAGATCGACGACACGCTCGACGTCTTTGCTGTGCATGGCTTGGGCGGCATTCTCGGCACTGTGCTCGTTGCCTTCCTCGCCCATCCCGCCCTGAATGGCGCGGGTTTTGGCGAGAATCCAGATGCCCTGACGCAATTGAAAGTCCAGCTCTTGGGCGTGGCCGCGACCGTCATCTGGTCGGGCGTCATGACCGCCGTGATGGTGGCGGGTATCCGCGCCGTGCTGGGCCTGAGGGCTTCTCCGGATGAAATTGAGGAGGGGCTCGACCTGACCTCACATGGGGAACGCAGCTACACGCTGTGATCTTTTCGAAAGGCGGCCTTCGGGCCGCCTTTTTCTTTTCCCCGTCCCGTGCATAATCTTGCTCACCGAGAGATCGGGCCCACCAAGATGGCCCGCCGCACGGGAGGACTAGTCATGGCATCCATCACGTTCACGGTGAACGGGACGGCTCGCACACTTGATGTGCGCGACCCCGAAAAACCGCTGCTCTATGCAATTCGAAATGACCTTGGCCTGAAGGGCGCCAAATATGGCTGTGGCCTTGGCCAATGCGGCGCCTGCACGGTGCTGGTGGATGGCGAGCCCGTGCGCTCTTGCGCTATGCCAGTCGCGGCATTCGCTGGCAAAAAGATCACCACAATTGAAGGTCTGGGTTCGCCCGAAAAGCCGCATAAAGTGCAGGCCGCCTTTATCGCTGAGCAAGCCGCGCAATGCGGCTATTGCACCAATGGCATGGTGATGACCAGCGCCGCGCTTTTAGAAAAAAATCCGAAGCCCAATGCTGC
>CAWUNF010000401.1:0-2159 GCA_963923195.1 uncultured Hyphomicrobiales bacterium
GGTGCAACCCACAAGGAAATGCACCAAGCGCCCTGTCTTTAGCACCCCTTTAAGAAGGGCCTGCGAAGCTGAGCCTTCATGAGTGCGGGCATATGTCGTGCCCTTGCGTAAAAAGTGTGGCGGCGTTGATTTCTTTCATCGACCAGATGTTGCCAGAAGATCTCTGCGCGGATGTGCAGGATGATGCGCGCCACAAAGCATGTGGCTTGCGTGCTTTTCTGATGCGCGCTTTGTCTTTGCCTCTGGCTGGCGCTTTGGCCGCCCCCGTGCTGGTCTCGCTGCAAGGGGCTTTGCCGCTTTGGCAGGTGGCCGCTTTGCTCACTTGTCTTGTGCCGCTTCTCTCTAGTGTGTTGATGCAGCGTGGACAGATTTTTGCCGCGCGGCTCATTTTGATTGGTGCTTTGGCAGGGCTTGCCGCAAGTCTCTCATGGGGGCTTGGCTTTTCACTTGCAGTCTTTGCTGCATTGGTGGCTGCTTGCAGTGAAGTGGCTTTGCTCACACGCGCGCGCGCAGGGCTTTGGTCTTTATTGGGAACTGGCGCTCTTATTTTGGCTTTTGTCGCACCGCGCGCAGGCCTCATCTGGCCAGATATGCTTCTGGCTGGTGCGGGCGCGGCCTATCTCATCTCTCTCCTTATGCAGATGCAAAGTGCGGGGCAAAGTCAAACATCAGAGCTTGCCCTTGCGCGCCATCATCATGCTGCACTTGAAAATGTCTTGGGCGATTTGCGTTTGCAAGTGAATCGCGCGGGCGCTGTGACTTTTGTTGATCCTTGCGTGCGTGAAAAATTGAGGCTGACCCGGCGCGATCTTTCTGGCCGTGGTTTTTTTGAGCGTCTGGCTTTGGTTGATCGTCCAGCTTTGATCAAAGCTTTGGGAAATGCCGTGCAAAGTGGGGCGACGCAAATCTTGCGTGTGCAATTTCATCTGCGTGATGAAGAAAGCCCGCGGGCATGTTTTATCACGCCTATCTATGTGCCGCTTGATTTGCGTTTGCAGGCCTTGGGTAGCGATGAAATTTTGGTCCTTGCGCGCCTTGTTGAGACCAAGCAAGAAAATGATGCTCATGAGCAAGCTTGGAAAGAGCGTTTGATTGCTCATGTCAGCCATGAATTGCGCACACCGCTTAATGCGATCATTGGCTTTTCCAATTTGCTGACACATTCAGCCGCGCAAGATGAAACGCAGCGGCAAGATTATGCGCAAATCATTCAAACTTCGAGCCAGCACTTGCTTGATCTGGTCAATGCTTTGCTCGATATGTCGCAAATGCAAACAGGCAATTTTCCTGTTGCGCCTGAATCTTTTGCCTTCGACACTTTGGTCGATGAATGTTGCGACATGATGAAGCTGAAGGCCGATGAAGCCCACCTGACATTGTGCCGCCAAGTGCAGCGCGATACGACGATCATGATGGCCGATCGTCGCGCCTGCAAACAAATCTTGATCAATCTGCTTTCAAACGCGATTAAATTCACGCCTGCAGGCGGCACAATCACTGTTCATGCGCAACAATCAGGCTCTGATCTTTTGCTGGCCGTGCGTGATACGGGCGTTGGCATTGCGGCTGAAGATTTGCCGCATTTGGGTGATCCTTTCTTCCAAGTGCAAACACAAGAGCCGCGCACACAAGAAGGTGCCGGGCTTGGCTTGTCGCTGGTGAAAGGCCTTGTTGGTTTGCAGGGTGGCACGCTTGTGATTGAAAGCGCGCTGGCGCAAGGCACATGCGTCACCATTCGTTTGCCGATGGATTGTCGCCCCCTGATTGCAGGCCATGCAAAGCCTGCAATCATTCACTCGGTGGCCGCGCCTGTCGCTGCTGCTTCTCTTCCTGACATGATGATGGTGAAGAAAATTGCGTGAAGCTCTCGCCCGTTCTAATCATGATTTCGTTTTGAGCGCACCGCGTCGTCCTCAACAGGCGTCGCATCGTGAGCCAGGCGCGATCTCTCAATTGATGAGTGCAATGGTGCGCCATCCCAAGCGCACATTCATGAGCGTCGTCTTTACCGGCGTCTTTTGTGGCATTGCCGCCAATGCGCTCTTCTTTCAAACAGCGCGGCATCCAGCGCCCATTTTTGCAGGGCCTGTGATTGCGCGTCCGATGCAACAGCAAGCAGCCCCCGTGCCCCCGCCTGTGCCGCGCCAAGCGGAAGCGCC
>CAWUNF010000402.1:0-2156 GCA_963923195.1 uncultured Hyphomicrobiales bacterium
TGGCGCGTGCGCGGAAGAAGCTTGCGCCTTGGAAGACGGCGACTTCGCGCAGCTCCCCTTCAAAAGGCACCAGCAGGCGAATGCCTGAAAAGCCAATATCGCTGACATTGGCGGGCGGGGTGATTTTGCCGAAATCAAACAGATCGGGCGTATAGGCGAGCCGACGCTCAAAGCCATTTTCAATAATGCTCACGCCCATAGGCGCGGAAAAGACCGAGCCGCGGTGCAGGGGTTCCAGAACAAAGCCTGTATTTTCGGTCGCCCAAATCTGGTTTTCAGGCTTGGAGCGAATGCCCGCATAGGCCTCTTGGCTCAGATTGGAAAAGGCCTCGGGCAGGGCGCCATTGGGGGCCTTATAGGGCTTTTTTGAAAGTGCGCGGGCCAGATCAACCACGCTGGCGGGGTCAAATTGGGCCGGGGTTGGCTCGGGCGCCGGAGGGCTCAAAGGGGCGCCCGCGCCTTGGGCGAGCACCAAGGGCACGTCCCATGAGGCGGCCGCCGCGACTGAGCCAGCGGCGATTTTCAGCAGGTCCCTACGCTCTAGCATTTCGACTGTTTGGCTCCGGTACGCAGGAGCGCCCAAATGCTTGGGAACGCGCCGTGCCTATCTAATCTTAAAAAAGCCATTTCGCGAGCCAGATTTTAATCCGGCGGGCGTTCATCGTCCGTTTACGTTAAGAGCCCAACGTGACCTGATAATGTCCTTGCCGAAGAAGGACCTGACTGGAGCTTAAAAATATGGGCTCGACCCGTACCTGCCTCGCCATTGTTTTGGCCGCCGGCGAAGGCACGCGCATGAAATCAGCGCATCCTAAGGTTTTGCACGCCGTGGGCGGGCAGCCCATGCTGGCCCATGTCCTTGATGCCGTTGCGAAAGCAGGCGCGCAGGCGACCGCGATTGTGGTGGGCCCCAACCGCGATGATGTGGCAGGCGCCGCCCGTAAGGCTGCCCCCGAAGCGCAAATTTTTATTCAGTCAGAGCGGCTCGGCACGGCCCATGCGGTGCTCGCCGCCAAAGCGGCTTTGGCCCAATCTTATGACGATGTGCTCGTGCTCTTTGCCGATACGCCTCTCGTCACCGCAGAAACCTTGTCGCGTTTGCGTGGTGTTTTGGCGCAAGGGGCCGCCCTCGCAGCCCTCGGCTTCGAGCCGGACGATCCAACTGGCTATGGCCGCTTGCTGGTTGAAAATGGCGAATTGGTTGCCATCCGCGAACATAAGGATGCAAGCGAGGCAGAGCGCAAAGTTTGCCTGTGCAATGCAGGGCTGATGGCTTTGTCAGGCAAGCAGGCTTTGTCTTTGTTGGAAGCTATTGGCAATAACAACGTCCAGAAAGAATATTATCTCACCGACGCTGTGGAAGTGGCGCGCAAAGCGAAATTGAAAGCCGTGCATGTTGTCGCTTCCGCTGATGAAGTGATGGGCGTCAATGATCGCGTGCAATTGGCAGCGGCTGAGGCCATTTTCCAAAATCGTCAGCGCGACCAAGCTATGCGCGAGGGCGCAACACTGATTGCGCCGGAAACTGTTTTCTTTTCTTATGATACGAAAATTGGTCGCGATGTGCTGATTGAGCCGAATGTCGTGTTTGGTCCGGGCTGCATCATTGAAGATGGCGCGATCATTCATGCCTTTTCACATTTGGAAGGTGCGCATGTGCGCTCTGGTGCGACCGTTGGTCCTTTCGCGCGTCTGCGGCCGGGGGCGGATCTGGGGCCGGGTGCAAAGGTTGGTAATTTCGTTGAGATCAAATCAGCGCTGGTGGGTGCTGGTGCAAAGATCAGCCATCTCACCTATATTGGCGATGCGAGCATTGGTGCGGACGCCAATATTGGGGCCGGCACGATCACTTGCAATTATGATGGTTTCAACAAATTCAAAACCGAGATTGGTGCGGGCGCTTTCATCGGCTCCAATTCAGCACTTGTTGCCCCCGTTAAAATTGGCGATGGCGCTTATATCGGCTCGGGCTCCGTGATCACCAAAGATGTGCCGGCCGATTCCTTGGCTTTGGGCCGCGGGCAACAGGTGGAAAAGCAAGGGTGGGCAGCTCGTTTCCGGGCGGATATGGCGAATAAGCCGAAAAAACGCCCGTAAAATAATGTCATGTAAAGTGTCTTGAGCCCTCGTGCGGTGACGTCTAGCAAGGCGGCTTA
>CAWUNF010000403.1:0-2150 GCA_963923195.1 uncultured Hyphomicrobiales bacterium
CGGAGATGTGTATAAGAGACAGCTTGAGGGGAGGGCTGGGGTGGGGGTTGTGCCATCTCTCCCATTCACTCTTCTGAGCTAAGCCGCCCTTTCCGGCATGAGCTTAGCCTTCTTTTCACTTCTTTCGCGCCATAAAGGATGATTCCGCGCAAAATGATTTTGCGGCAGTCACCCGGGATGTATCCGGCCATGCGTTTTGATGCCATTCTCTTTGATAAAGACGGCACTTTGGTCGATTTCGATCGCACATGGGGTGTCGCAGCCTATGAAGTTATGATGACTTTGGCCGCAGGCGATACAGCGGCTTTTCGCCGTCTTGTTGATGTCAGCGGCTTTAATGTGCGCGAGAAAAGTTTTCGCCCTCATTCGCCCTGTCTGTCAGGTTCGCTGGCTGATTATGGCCCGCTCTGGGCTGAGGCTTTGGGGCGGCGCGATTTGCACCGTCTTTATGAAGAGATCGGCGGCCTCTTTCGCATCATTGCTTTGGAAACATTGACCCCCATTGGCGATCCGCGCAAACTTTTCGCAGAACTTGGTGGCATGGGTTTGAAGCTCGGCATTGTCTCGAATGATTCTGAAAAATCCATTCGCTTGCAGGCAGGTCTGCTCGGCATTGCGGAAGATTTGGATTATCTCGCGGGACAAGATTCTGGTTATGGCGCCAAACCCTCACCCGGCATGATCACCGCTTTTGCCGCGAGTTTTAACATTGCGCCACATCGCATTGCCGTTGTGGGCGATACTTTGGCGGATTTGCGCGCCGCCCGTGCAGCAGGTGCTGTGGCGATTGCTGTGCGCACCGGGCCGGCCTTGGCGCAAGATCTCGCGCCTGAAGCGGATCATATTCTCGATAGTGCACATGATCTGCCCGATTTTATTCGTGGGCGACAGATGCAGCGCCGATCAGCTCGCAGTTGATTCCAGCTTTTCGCGGATCAAATCACGCATTTCAACGATCAAGCTTTCAAACTTTTTCAAATCATCGGCCGACATGCGGCCCAATGTGTCGATGACAAAGCGGCGCTGCACATCAATGCCTTGCTCAGCCAGTGCGCGGCCTTGCACGGTGAGATAAATCGCATGAGAGCGACGGTCGCCGGCAATGGTGCGACGCTCCACCAATTTGGCCGCTTCCAAGCGATCAATCAGGCCCGAAATATTGCCCTTGGTGACATAAAGCCTCTCAGCCAAATCTTGTTGGCTAATGCCCTCGCGCTCTGTCAGCGTGGTCAAAACATCGCATTGGGGAACGGACAGACCGAGCTCGCGCACACGGGCCGTAATGCCGAGATTGATCCGCGTCTGCAAACGCAGCAGACGAAACCAAACCCGTATCGCATCGGCCTCATGCGTCATTCTCACCTCCGGGGAACAATCCGATGTCGCAAATTAATCTTTTAGCGGCGGGAATAGCAAGGCTGGATCATTGTTTCGATGACCGTCTTTCTGCCCGCTATTTTGCGCAGGATGCCAATCCCTCCATTTTAGGGAGAGGCGAGCCTGTAAATGGCCGTTTCCGTTGCCGCATTTTGATCAGACGTCACGAGATTGCGCGCGACCAAATCTTCCAAATGCGCAAGAACCGACAAGCCTGCCGCACGATGCAAGCGCTCATCAACGCCTTTGTAAATCACTCGCACAATATCAGGAATGGTGCGATCACCTTGTGCGAGACGCTCCAAAATCGCGCTTTCGCGTTGGCGACGATGCATAGCAAGCAGGCGCACAAAACGCTGTGGCTCTTGCAAGGCATTGCCATGCCCCGGCCAATAAATGCTCTCGCTGCGCGCTGCAATCTTATCGAGTGAGGCCATATAGTCGCGCATATTGCCATCGGGCGGGGCCACAATGCTGGTCGACCATGCCATGACATGATCGCCAGAAAAGAGGCCATTCTCTTCATGCAAAGCAAAGCTAAGATGATTGGAGGCATGGCCCGGCGTGGCAATGGCTTCCAATGTAAATCCATCACCTTTGAAAAGCGTACCATCGCTCAAAACTTCATCCGGCGCATGTTCCAAATCATGGCTCGCATCCAATCGTCCAGAGGGGGGATCGGCGAGCGGAATATGTGTTGCGCAACCAAGGATCGGCGCTTTCGTGCGGGCCTGCAACAAACGTGCGCCCGGTGAATGATCGCGATGCGTATG
>CAWUNF010000404.1:0-2146 GCA_963923195.1 uncultured Hyphomicrobiales bacterium
GGTGCTGCTCGGCAAGACGCGTTTTGATATTGAAATCGAGCCGGGCGATGACACTTTGCTCGTGCGCTTTGGCGACACAAGCGGCCATGCGCATCATCTCGAGTCTGATTGGGCGCCGGGCACAAGCGTGTGGCGCGGCATGGTCGATGATGATCTGACTGCCGTGCAAGTGCGCCCCATTCTCAATGGTTTCTTGCTCTCGCATCAGGGCGTGTCGATCGAGGCGCGTGTGTTTACGCGTCGCGAAGCGGACCTCTTCGCGCTCATGCCTGAGAAGAAAGCGGCCGATACGTCCAAAGTGCTGCTCTGCCCCATGCCGGGTCTCGTGAAACAGCTCTTGGTCAAGGAAGGCCAAGAGGTGAAAGCAGGCGAGTCGCTCTGCATGGTGGAAGCCATGAAGATGGAAAACGTGCTGCGCGCTGAAAAAGACGTCACGGTGAAAAAGATCAACGCGAAAGAAGGCGACAGCCTCGCCGTCGACGCAGTGATCATGGAATTCGCCTAGTTGTTCTGGATTGCTTCGCTTCGCTCGCAATGACGCGCGGTTTTTCCGTCATTGCGAGGAGGCCGAAGGCCGACGCGGCAATCCAGATCAAATGTCCATATGTGCAGGCGGCTTGCCGCTCTCGTATTGTTCCCACACGCGCGCGTAAAGCTCTTTGAATTGCGCGACAAGTCGCCCGGCATCATAAAGCCGCGCATGAGGCAAAGCGCGCGCCAATTTGCGCTTCAGCAATTCACTTTGCGGCTTTGATTTGCCAACACGGGTTGCAAAAGAAATATAGGCTTTGGTGTCGGGGACAATCGTGTCGGTAAATCCAACCGCCTGTAAAAGACTTGCGCTAAGCCGCGATTGACCTGTGGGGCCTGGACGCGTGAGAACGGGCAGGCCCGCCCAAAGCGCATCGGTTGTTGTTGTTGCAGCGCTAAAGGTGAATGTGTCCAAAAATAAATCTGCGCAGCGATGGCGGTGAATATGCTCAGCCTTATTGGGCAAGCGCGGTGCAAAGATGAGGCGGCTGCTATCCAGTCCTTGCTCTGTTAATTGATCGCGCAAATAAGTGCGTGCGCTTTCACTTGGACCATCGCTGAGCCACAAAATACTATCAGGCACAGCTTTTAAAATAGCGATCCAAGCGGCAAAAACCTCTTCATCAATTTTCAGCCAATTGCCAAAAGCGCAAAAGACGCAAGCGCCTTCAGGCAGGCCATGATCCGCACGCTGCGGTTCGCCTTCAGGAAGCGCGACACGATCACCGCATTGAAACGCATCGGCCAAGCGGATGAGCGGACCATTGCCATTGTCGCGCTCATCATCTTTGACGAGCACGCGATCAACAATCGTATAATCAATATAGGGCGCTGGCATGCCTGCCAAATGTTGCAGCCAATGAATTTGGACGGGCGCTGGGCGCATAGCAAAAGCTTCTGGCAGGCCGCCGCCCAGATAGCCATCCAGATCAATCAGAATAGAAATATTATCAGCGCGAATTTGTGACGCCAATTGGCCAGGCGTCATGCCGCGACAATCACGATAAAATTCCGTTGTTGCACGAATGCGCCCTGCATAATCGCTTGGATCATGCGCATTGAGATGCAGCGCATAAAGATAAAGCTCCGTGCCTGTTGCAGCATGTGCTTCAAAAAAAGGCGAGAGCAAATGACCAATCGGATGTTCGCTGAAATTATAAGAGACATAGCCCACGCGTAATTTGGCGCTGGCTTTGTGTTTTACATCGGGCAGGCGGGGGCTGCGGGCATGGAGCATGTCACCAATCGCAGCAAAGACGCGCATGAGCAGGCGATCTTCAATGCCATAATAAGGCAAGAGGAAACTCAAACGCCGCAGCGTATTGGAATCATTATTCATCCAGCGCGGACGCGCTTTTTCAGGCAGGCTTGCTTCAATTGCCGGCAGCAATAAGTCACGCGCCTGTTGGCGATGGTCAAAGCGGGCCATGCGTCCGGCCGTTGAGAGATAAGAGGCCAGCCGAATATCTAAAAATTTGGGCGGCACGGCTTTGATCGTCGCGCCAGTAATTTCCAAAGCCTCATCCAATCGGTTGATACATTGATAGGCAACGGAAAGCTGTTCGAGCGCTGGAATGGTTTGGCCATTGCGCGCGACAAATTGCTCCGCATAAGT
>CAWUNF010000405.1:0-2135 GCA_963923195.1 uncultured Hyphomicrobiales bacterium
GGTCGCTATGTCTATGAGCAGGGCCTGTCTCCGCGCATTGTGAAGCCGGAAGAGATTTTTATGCCGGGGTTGGATTGAACCGCCCATTGACGCGCGGCCCCGCCCGTCTAATCTGAACCCAAGCCGCCGGGAAACGAGCGGGAAGGGGAGGATTTGATGAGACATGTTTTTCTGGCCACAGCTTTCATCGGTGCTTTGTCGCTGCATCCAGCATTTGCGGCCGATCAGGCTTTGATTGATGCTGCCAAGAAAGAAGGCGAGATCAATTGGTACACATCGCAGATTGTGAACCAATATGTGCGTCCAGCCATCACCGCTTTTGAAAAGAAATATGGAATCAAGGTCAATTACTTCCGCGGCAATGCCACTGATATTGCGCTGAAAGTTTCCACCGAAGCCAAGGCCGGCAAAGTTCTCGCTGATGTCGTGGATGGTACGACAACCAGCGTCATGCTGATGCGTGATAATCTCATCATGCAATGGATCCCTGAAAATACAAAATCTTTCGATAAGCAATTTGTCGATCCCAATGGCTATTGGGTTGCGTCGAATTTTTATGTGCTGACGCCCGGTATTAATACGGAAATGGTCAAGAAGGCCGATATTCCTAAAACCTATGCTGATCTGCTTGATCCCAAATGGAAGGGCAAGATGGTTTGGAATGCGACGCCATCATCTTCCGCGGCACCCGGTTTCGTGGGAACCGTGCTCGAGACGATGGGCGAAGAAAAAGGCATGGAATATTTACGCGCGCTCGCCAAGCAGAATGTCGTGAGTGTTGCGAGTTCTGGCCGTCAAGTGCTCGATCAAGTGATTGCAGGTGAATATCCGCTCGCTTTGCAAATTTTCAACAATCACGCCTCCATTAGTGCGCGCCAAGGCGCACCCACAACATGGATCACTCTGGATACGTCGCTGGCAGTCATCGCCACCATTTCGATCACCAAAGCCACAACCAAGCCCAATGCCGCCAAACTCTTCATGGAATTTGTGACTTCGGAAGAAGGTCAGAAATTGCTGGCTGAGGCGGGTGAATTGCCGGTCCACCCCAATGTGAAGCCGATTGATCCGCCGCTGCGTCCCGAAGATGGAAAGTTTAAAGCCATTTTCTTGTCGCCCGAAAAAGTCGATCAGAGCATGCCACGTTGGGCGAAGATCTATCAGGAGATTTTCCGCTAAATGAAGACGCCTTTGCATCTCACCCGGCGCGCTTTTGCCAGCGCGCTGGGCTTTTCATGCCTGCCACTCCCATCTTTCGCGCAAAGCGTTGCTTTCGAAAAGCTCGCCTTGGATCGCGCGCCTGATCGCGGTGAGCGCATTTTAAAAGCAGCGAAGGATGAGGGCACGCTCGCTGTCTATGGATCTGCGCCCGTCGATGACATGACGCAGATTTTCACCGCTTTCGAGAAAAAGCACGGTATTAAAGTGCGCTATTGGCGCGCCGGTCCGCAGGAATTGATCCGCCGTGCAGAGACCGAATATCGCGCCGGGCGGTTTGATGTCGATATTATTCAGGCCAATGGCCCGACGATGGAAGCGATCCGTCGTGAGAATGTGTTTCAAAAAGTTTATTCAACCATTCATGCGGATTTGCTGAAGCAAGCGGTGCCTGATCATGGCGAATGGATTGGCGAGCGTTTGAACATTATCATTGGCGCTTACAATACAAAATCTGTGCAGGCGAAAGACATTCCGACTTCTTATGAGGGTTTTGCGGATGCCAAATGGCTTGGCAAATTATCGGTTGAAGCAACCGATTATGATTGGCTGGCCACTGTTGTTACGGCAATGGGTGAGGAAAAAGGCATCGAGACTTTTAAGCGCATTGGCCGCACGGCGGGCCTTTCTGTCCGCAAAGGCCATACGCTGATCACGACTTTGGTGGCGGCGGGTGAAATCCCGCTCTCGCTCAATGTCTTTTCCTACAAGGTCGAACAGCTTGCCAAAGAAGGCGCACCCATTGCCGCGCTCAATATTCCACCTGCCGTGGGGCGTGTGAATGGCATTGGCGTGGCGCGTCGTCCGCCCCATCCTCATGCCGCACTTCTCTATTATGAATTCATGCTCTCAGAGGCTCAGCATATTTTGAAAGAGCGTGATTTTACGCCGACCAATCAAAAAGTGCAGGCCTTGCC
>CAWUNF010000406.1:0-2116 GCA_963923195.1 uncultured Hyphomicrobiales bacterium
AAGGGCTTGCCTGCTTGCAGCACACGCC
The DNA here is from genome assembly GCA_963923195.1 of uncultured Hyphomicrobiales bacterium. Lineage (GTDB taxonomy): Bacteria > Pseudomonadota > Alphaproteobacteria > Rhizobiales > Beijerinckiaceae > Terripilifer. The sequence continues at coordinate 29 of CAWUNF010000406.1, forward strand.
CGCCACGCTCTTCATAGGCCTGCGCAAGTGCGCCTGCGCAATAGATGAGCTGATCGCCCACATGCACGACCAAGTCAGGATTGGCGGAAATGAGATCCAGATTGCGCGAGCGCATGAAATCGAGGCGCTCAGCATAATCTTCAACCGTTTCGCTGCGATCATCATAAAGACCCGTCACGACGACATAGGCCGCCTCTTCGAGCGGCACGAGGCGCGGCTTGATGCCCGTCTGCTGGTGCGAAATCTCAAACAGAGTGAGATCGCGCTCAGGACCAATATGATAGATGGGCGCGTCCTTGCGCTCAGCGATGAAGGCGAGCGTCACATCGCCCGATGTCACCATGTCATCGAACACATCGCGCGGCACTTTCAGGCCCGCAAGCTGCTCCAAGATCGGCGGATGGGGGCGCGGTGCATTGGTGATGAGGATCACCGTGCCACCATCAGCCCGAAAGCGCTGCAATGCCTCGCAAGCCGCCGGATAGCGCGCCTGCCCATTGTGAACGACGCCCCAGACATCGCAGAGCACGACGTCATAGCGGCCTTGAAATTCGGAAAGGCCGCGGGCAATGCGCGGCGTGAGCGGAGATTGGGTCATACACTTGCGCCTAAGTGCCCCTCTGCCCCCTGTCAAGCAAAGGCCACAAGACCTTACCGCAGCGCATATAAAAAGAGGTCCAACGGATGATCCCATATCAGACAAATGTCTCAATCCAAGTTGATGGGATTTTCTGCTGAAACTTTCAGCAAGTGCCTGCCAAGGCTTGACCTCTGGCCAAGGGGCATGGAATCTCATCGCCTAAGAAATATGTGAGGAAACGATCCACGTGTTGGGGATGGCTTCGCAAAGCATGGGCACAGAAGAACAGCGCCGCCGCGCGTCAACGCGCGCGCTTTTCGCTGCTTTTGTCGTGAGTGCCTCGCTGGCTGGGCTTACGCCTGCAACCGCCTCATCTTTGGACGAGGGTGCGAGCGCGGACATGCAGGTGGAAACCTGCCCGGCTGGCCGCTCCATGCTCAAGCATCAGGCTAAGCTCAAAGAATTTGCCAAGCGCATAGCAGAGCGCGCGCATCTCAAAATTTTAGCCATTGGCTCCTCATCCACTTTTGGCATTGGCGCGACCGCACCACAATTTGCCTATCCGGTGCGTTTTGCTGAAGAAATGATCCAGCGTTTCCGCACCAAAGTGGACGTCATCAATGCAGGCATTGGTGGCGAGACTGCCGATGCGACATTGGCGCGCCTTGAAGAGCGCGTCAGTGCAGAGCGCTTTGATCTCGTCATTTGGCAAGTCGGCACGAATGATGCCGTGCGCGGAGGCGATGAAGACAAATTCCGCGCCTTTGTTCAGCGCGGTGTCGATATGGTCAAGTCACGCAAAATGGATCTCGTTTTGCTCGACCAGCAATTTTATCCGACCATTAAAGACCCCGTGCGCTATGAGCGCTTTGTCAAAATGGTCGAGACGATTGGCGAAGAAGAATCAACGCCGGTTCTCTCGCGCTATCGTTTGATGAAATTTTGGGGCGAACGCGCGCCACAAGATTTGCGCTCCATGTTGGCTGCCGATGGCTTTCACATGAGCGATCGCGGCTATTTCTGCCTCGCCAATGCAATGGGCCGCGCAATGGGCGATTTGGTGACCGGTGCGCCACAGCTTGCCAATGAAATCACGCCGGCAATCACGGCCTCTGTGCCGCGCAGCCTCGTTCGCCCTTAAAGGCTGACTTTTCCATCGACAATATGCAAGCGACGGTCGGCCTGTGCGGCAAGACCTGGATCATGAGTGACCACAACAACAGATTTGCCAGAGCCCGGCCCACACATGGCGCGCAAAATTGCAATCACTTGCGCGGTGGAAGCCGTATCTAGATTGCCGGTCGGCTCATCCGCCAAAACAAGTTTGGGATCATTGGCCAGCGCACGCGCAATAGCGACACGCTGGCGCTGACCGCCCGACATTTGATCTGGCCTTTTATGGGCATGATCGCCAAGACCAAGCGAGACAAGCAGATTGAGCGCGCGGGCGCTGATTGCCGCATCAGAAAGGCGCCCCAAAGCGCGCATGGGCAGCGCCACATTTTCAA
>CAWUNF010000407.1:0-2115 GCA_963923195.1 uncultured Hyphomicrobiales bacterium
GGCACGCGCTCCCGGTCTAGAGGAGCGCGTGTCGCTGGCGACGTGATTATTCGCGCACGGCCTTAGAAGCGGCCTTAATGAGATCAGGCGGTGCTGAATACATCTGCTCAATCGTTTGCTGCACTTTCAAGCCAGAGGCAGGCGTGATGTCGGCGCCAATCTTGGCAGCATCAGCGAGCAATTCAGGATCCTTGAACGCCTTGTCGAAAGCTGCGCGCAGAATTTCGACGCGCTCCATCGGTGTTCCGGGCGGGAACATGAAGGGGCGACCAAAGAGCTGTTGCGAGACGATGAGACGCACAATGTCACGATTGCGTTCACCCTTCGTGAATTGCCAAATTTCCGGCACGCCAAGTGCTGTCAATTCGGGGAAGGGCTCAAGCCCTGCTTGCACGAGAATATTGATCTTGCGATCGCGCACGAAGCTTGGGCGCTGCGCCTTCACGCTTGCCCAGTCAAAACCACAAATGACTTCGACTTCACCACGCTCCAGCGCGAGATAAAGATCAGCCATGCCGACATAACCGCCCACGAGATTGAATTTCGCGTCGGATGTATTCTTGTGCAGGAAGGCATAGTCGCGCGAGGATGAGCCATTGCCAGCCGTGCCTGCAATGACGGTTTGGCGCTGCGCATCTTCGAATGTCTTGATCTTGGATTGCGCCATGGTGATGCAGACACGGTTGCTCGAGTCTGCACTTCCCACATAAAGAAACTTCGTTGCGTCATAATTGGGATCAGGCTTGCCTTCGATCAAAGGCCCAACCAATGCGCCGGGCTGAATGATGCCCATCACGGTGCCGTCTTTGGCGGCAATACGCGAGAGATGGCCAGCTGCACGCGCACTTCCCGCGCCCGGCATATTCTGCACGACAATATTGGGACGGCCTGGAATCAAACGCGGCAAGTGGCGCGCAAACAAACGCGCATAAGTGTCATAGCCGCCACCAGCGTCGCTACCCACAACGATGGTGATTGTCTTGCCTGCGTAGAAATCATCCGCATGGGCTGGTGCGCAGATCAAAGCGCTGATGAGCGCAACAGCTGAGCCAAGCCTTTTTAGTCGTGACATCATTTCCTCCCGATTTTTGGGAGATGATGTCACAGGCCTTTGCGTATCTCAAGCGTCAAGGCGCGTAGCGCACCTGTCCCGCCTCGCGCACATCAAGCCCGCCGAGTTCGCGCGCATGTTCGCTAAAAGCGGAACTGCGCAGAAGCGCGAGCAGCTTTTGCAAAGCCGGCCGATAGCTATCGCGCTGGCGCATGATGAGATCGAAACGCTCTGTCACTATGGGCACAAAATCCATGTCAGCTGCGAGCGCAATGGCCTCAGTCGCGATGCCGAAATCACCAATCCCGGCGCGAATGGCATGGGCAATGTCGGGCCCTGTGGGCGCAACAATCGCAGCAGGGAGATCGCGCGCAGTGAGGCTTTCCTGCTTCATCAAAGCTTCGAGTAATTGCTGCGCGCCAGCACCTTTCGGCCGCGCGATCAAACGCGCTTTGCGCGCTCGCGCATCATGCAGAGAGGTGATCTTGTGCGGATTACCTTTCGCCACCACGAAGCCTTGTGCGCGTGCGGCAAAGGCGATCAGCACGCTGTCGTAAAGCGCAGGCTCGCGCGAGACGATGGCAACATTGGCATCGGCCGTGACATCATCAAGGCTGTGAAAATGAATCGCGGCTGCGATGACCTCGCCCTTCAGAAAGCGCTGATAGCCAGCCTCGCTCCCCTCAGGCAGCATAGCGAGCCCCGCGCGGCTTTCGGCCAGCGCCCATTGCAGAAGCGGGTCGTGACTGCCCCCAACAATGGGCGGCGGATCGGCGGGCACCATGCCAGCCGGCCGGGCGAGGCCTGACAGCAGCCAGCGGTCCAATTCAGCGCGCGGGAACAACCACTTTCCCGTGACCTTGGTGCAAGGCATGCCGCCTTCGGCCACGAGTTCATAGAGCTTGCGCTCGCCCATTCGCAAATAATCCGCAGCTTCGGTCACGGTAAGGAGCGATAGACCTGCTGATTGTTGCATATCCATGTAAATATTCCATCTATTGACCTTTAATGCAGAAAACACCACTTCTCGCGCAAGTCAACGGCCGAGATGATGGAACCGACCA
>CAWUNF010000408.1:0-2109 GCA_963923195.1 uncultured Hyphomicrobiales bacterium
CGCAGGGCCGCGGCATTCTTCCCACGCCATCCATTGGCGGCGTTGGTGTGATTGCTGATGTGACCAAGTCGGCCTCAGTTGCTTTCAAAAAAGCAGGCCAGAGCATCATCCTGATCGGCGACACCAAAGGTTGGCTTGGCCAATCTGTTTATCTGCGTGATGTTTGCGGTCGCGAAGAAGGTGCGCCGCCGCCGGTTGATCTCGCAGCCGAGCGTCGTAACGGCGATTTCGTGCGTGGTCTGATTGATGCGCGTCGCGTGGATGCTGCGCATGACTTGTCAGACGGTGGCCTTGCTGTTGCACTCGCTGAAATGGCAATGGCTGGCAAAGTCGGTGCAAAGATCACCTGTGATCTGGGCGCGACACCTCACGCCATGCTCTTCGGTGAAGATCAGGGTCGCTATCTTCTCACCGCCTCGGCAGCGGAAGCCGAGAAGATCATTGCTGACGCTAAGGCGAATGGCGTGACGGCGAGCATTATTGGCACCACAGGTGGTGATGCGCTTGAGCTGCCCGGTGAAGCACCCATTGCGATCACCAAGCTTGACACAGCGCATGAAGGTTGGCTGCCGGCCTATATGGCTGGACAGGCATAAGGATTTTTAAAAATGGCCATGCAGGCAAAAGATATTGAAGCCCTCATCAAAGAGGCCTTCCCGGATGCAACAGTTCAGATCACCGATCTGGCGGGCGATGGTGATCATTATGCCGCAACCGTGACCTCCTCGGCTTTCAAGGGCAAGACACGCGTTCAGCAGCACCAGATGGTCTATGCAGCGCTGAAAGGCCGCATGGGTGGGGAGTTGCATGCGCTGGCACTGACCACGAGCGCACCCGCCTAACACTGGCGCGGCCGCATAAGCGCGATTATATTATCAGGACCCGGCGGAACCTTGACCTCCGCCCGACCAGAGGATGTGAAAGACATGAGCGACGTTCAGGCGCAGATCAAAAAAGAAGTCACCGGCAATGATGTCGTGCTCTTTATGAAAGGCACGCCTGATTTCCCCATGTGCGGTTTCTCCGGTCAGGTCGTGCAGATTCTCGATTATCTCGGCGTGGCCTATAAGGGCATTAATGTGCTCGAGAACGAGGATATTCGTCAGGGCATCAAGGATTACGCCAATTGGCCGACAATTCCGCAGCTCTATGTGAAGGGCGAATTTGTCGGCGGCTGCGACATTGTCCGCGAAATGTTCCAGGCTGGCGAACTCGCCGCCCATTTCTCTGACAATGGCATTGCCGTTCAGCAACCTGCCAAGGGCTAAGCAAGGGCTAAATTTTAGCTCGCCAATCCCATCTGCTTGAGTGCCGGATGGCCGAGCAATCCATAAGGATTGGCGAGCGTTTCCAACAATTCGAAATGATTATAACCCGTGCCGACATAAAGATCGGCGCGCTTGCCCGCGTCTGAGACAGCGGCATGAAACTCGCGTGTTTGGCGCTGAAATTCAGGCGTTTCTAGCGTGCCATAGGCCAAGATCAGCGGGCAGGCGATTTTGTCGATGTGACGGATCGCTGAGAGTTTCTCGACCGTATCATCGGTGAAAGCGACATATGTCGAGCGCTTAGAACGGCGCACAGGTTCTAATTCATACATGCCCGAGAAAAGCATTCCGCCGCGTAGAATATTTTGCGACAGGCCGAAGTCTTTTTGCCAATCGGTTGTGACAATGCAGCCGCCCATATGGCCGCCTGATGAATGACCAATGACATGAATGCGCGCGGGATCGGCGCCAAAGCTTGTTGCTTCCGCGCATATTTTTGCAGTGGCGCGACGCACTTGTTCGACCATTGGCATGAGATCGCCTTGGCAATCTTGGACCAGATCGAAATCGAGAATGGCGCAATGGGCGCCTGCATTGACGAAAATTTCGGCCAGCACGGCAAAATCGCGCGCGCGACCATTCTTCCAAGCCCCACCATGAACATAGATGGCAAGCGGGCGGTTGCGCCCTTTGGTGCGATAAAGATCGAATGTGTGGTTGGCGCCTGAGCCATAGGCAATGACCTCTGGTGCGCCAAGCCGCTCTAGGGCAATGGTCGACATCATGATGCGCCGATCATGAACCGCGCTTTGATTGGGGGCGTAAACGGATTGGTCATAAG
>CAWUNF010000409.1:0-2103 GCA_963923195.1 uncultured Hyphomicrobiales bacterium
ACACAAGGAGTATCGTCGGCAGCGTCAGATGTGTATAAGAGACAGGCTAGGGGTGGGGGTCGCGCGATCTTTGTTGTCATAATTGGTGTACACGCATGAATAACAAACATTGCGCGACCCCCACCCTCGCTCGCCGCTTCACGGCGAGTCGTCCCTCCCCTCAAGGGGGAGGGAAATCAACTCAGAGCTTGCAATCCTTGGCGTAGAAATCGCCCGTATTGGACGAAATCTTGCCCGTCGTTTTGATGATAGGCGCACCGCCCTCACCCTTCACGACTTTCATGGAATACCAATCCTGAACTGGATGCTGGTTATTGCCGAATTTGAAATTGCCACGCACCGATTGGAAGTCAGCTTTCAGCATGGCTGTGCGGAAGGCTTTGGCATCATCCACTTTGCCGCCAGTGCCCTTCAGCGCTGCGCCAATAGCGAGTGCTGTGTCATAGCCTTGGCTGGCGTAATAAGTGATCGGACGATCCGCATATTTCTTCTTCCAAGCTTCAACAAAAGCCTTGTTGGCTGCATTGTCGAGATCGCTATTCCATTGCGCAGACACGTTCACGCCAACAGCCGCTTCACCAATCGCCTTCAAGGTCACAGCATCCATTGAGGGGGATGGCACAACCATCGGGATTTGATCCAACAGGCCCGCCTGCTGATATTGACGCAAGAAGGCAATGCCCGCCCCACCGGGATGGAACTGGAACACGAAATCGGGCTTGGCCGCGCGGATCTGCGCGATTTCAGCGGCGAAATCATTTTGATCGAGCTTGGTGAACACTTCACCAATCACTTGGCCCTTGAAAGCGCGCTTGAAACCTTCGAGCGCATCTTTGCCCGCCGGATAATTCGGCGCCAAGATAAACGCCTTCTTGTAGCCGAGGTTATTGGCGTTGGAGCCCGCGCTTTCATGCAGCGAGTCATTCTGCCATGACACGACATAATAATTGGCGTGGCATTCTTTGCCAGCGAGATTGGACGGACCTGCATTCGGGCTCACATAAATGCCGCCATCTTCAAGCACATCTGGCACGACAGCGAGCGCGACATTGGAGAAGACAATGCCGGTGAGCAATTTCACCTTATCGGTCTTCATGAACTTTTCGGAGATCTGCTTGCCCTGACCCGGCTTCAGTCCGTCATCTTCAACGAGCACTTGCACCGGCACGCCGCCGAGCTTGCCGCCCTGCATGTCAATGGCGAGCTGGAAGGCATCGCGAATGTCTTGGCCAAGATAGCCACCGGGACCCGAGAGGGTCGTGATCATGCCGATTTTCAAAGGCTCCTGCGCCTGCGCGGCGCCAGCAGCACAAAAGGCGGCGGCCGCAATGGCCATCATGCGCATGGTTTTCATCTCATCCCCTCACCAAACTTGAGGCGTCTTTTTTAGAGGGGCGAGGGCAGCACTGGCAAGCCCAAGGTGACGGGCATATCTCTGCCCGTTATTGCGAACGAAGTGAAGCAATCCAGAAAGCCCCACGTGTGGCCTCTGGATTGCCGCGTCGGCGCTCGCGCCTCCTCGCAATGACGGGGCTGAAGCCCCGTCACTTCTTCAGTTTCTCGGTCCAAGAGAGGTCAATATAGCGACCCGCTTCCCCTTTGGCGGGATTGCCATAGACCCGGCGCAAATCAAGCACGGCCTGCACGCCCTTGGGGTTGAGTGCCGCATTGCGCGACAGGCCACCGGGGCCCGTCAGGCGCTTCCAGATTTCCTCAGCATCAGCTTTGGCAAGGCCCGGCGTGCGCTTCATCAGCACTTCGACGGCGCCATCCTTATTGTCGAACACGTAATTTTGAGCAGCGACCACCGCACGCATCAAAGCGAGCACTTCTTTCTCATGCGCATTGGCCCAGCTCTTGCGCACGGCATAGACGGACCCTTGCGAGTCGCCCAAAGCCACCGTCACATCATCGAGAATTTTGAAACCTTTTTTCTCAAGCTGAATGTCTTGCGGCGAAGAAATGATCGCAACATGCGCGCGGCCATCTTCAAGTGCCGCCATTCGGCCATCGGTCGCGCCCACGGCAATGATTGTGTAATCCTTCTCAGTGAGACCTTTGCGTTTCAAAATTTCATAGAGAACGGTTGCATAGCCAGAGGCC
>CAWUNF010000410.1:0-2102 GCA_963923195.1 uncultured Hyphomicrobiales bacterium
GTGCCGAGCACTTCATTCATCAGCTTCGGATAAGTGTCAGAGGGCGAGCCGGGGCCGGTGGAGGCTGTCGGCACAACGAGCTTTTTAGCACCATCCAATTTGTAACCTTCGGTGCGGGTCGAGACGATCTGCACTTCAATGTTGGATGTGACGCGACCAATCCAGGTGAATTCGGCCGCTTTAAATTGCACGCCTTTGGTCTTGAGCGCTTCGTCAATGGCGAGCGTCTGCGAGACCGTGCCCAAGGCCGTGCCATCTTTTGGCGCAATGCGATAGAGCCAGTTTGAGGCGGTGAAGGAACCAGCACCCGGCATGTTGGAGGCAACAACCGTCGGATTGCCGGGGATTTGCTTGCCAATGAAACGAGCAACCATGCGGCCGAACAGGTCATAAGTGCCGCCCGGCGAAAAGCCGATGTAGACGGTGATCGTCTTGCCCTTGAAGAAATCTTCATCCGCGGCGAAAGCCGGGGTGGCGGAAATCAATGTGGCAAGCGAGAGGGAAAGAGCGGCAGCTCCGAGCGTCCTTTTCATAGGGTTTCCTCCTTGAGATCAGGCCTTTCTGGTGCCGAACCCGCCACAAAGCAAGAGCAAACCGTACCCTTTTGGGGTGTTGCGCGGGCTTTTGCCTTGCTAGAAGACTTGAAAAAACCGTGAGTCCCGGCCGCCCGCCGCCGGAGGAAGCTTTTTAGAACCTTGAGCTCGGCCAAAACCATTCTTTCCCGCTGGATCCCCGAACTGCCCAATGGGCCGCTCGTGGTGCTTATGGCGCTCGTCTTCTTAAAGCAGATCGGCAATGGCATGATCTGGTCAGTGATCGCGCTTTATGGCCAAGAGCTCGGGGCGGGAACAACACTCATTGGCCTGCTCGTCTCCTGTTATGGCGGGGCGCGCCTCATGGCCAATATGCCATCGGGCATTGCCTCAGAACGATTTGGTCGGCGCCGTCTCATGCAGATTGGCTGCATTCTTCTGACCATTGCCTCTTTTGGCGTGACCTTCACCCGCTCCATTGAAGCTTTCTTTGTCGGCATTTTATTGCTCGGCATGGCCTCAGCCTCATTCATGACAGCCGCTTTGGCAGCCGTGGCTGATCTTGGCACGCCGGGCCAACGCTTGCGTGATGCCTCTTTCTATCAAGCCGCCAATATGACGGGCACGGCTTTGGGGCCAGCCATTGGCGGACTTGTGGCAGCCGGCTTTGGCTATGCCGCGCCATATTTCGTCAATGGATTGATTGCGCTGGCAGGCGTGATTGCTTTTGCCGTCATTCCGTGGCCCGAAGAAAAGAAACATAAAGCAAGGCCTGAAAAACTGGGCTCTTTGCGCGCCATTGCAATGGCCAGCGCGGGTGTGGGCCTGATGTATTTCGCCATTTTTTATGCGCGCACAGCATCCAATTGGATTGTCATGCCGCTCATTGCACAAAGCCATTTCGGTTGGGATATGGCCTCTATTGGCGTTTTGTTGACGGCAGGCGCTTGTGCCAATCTCGCTGTCTTGCCGTTTAATGCGGCTTTGTCGCGTGAATTTGGACGGGTTGGCGCCATTATCGCCGCAGGTGTCGCGACTTTTGCGGCTTGCGCTATGCTGGCCTTCGGGCATCACCCGATTTTCCTTTGGCTCACGGCCATTATGTTTGGCGCGGGTTCGGGCATAGCAACGCCGACCCTCATTGCCTATGTCGCCGATGTCGCGCCTGAGAATCAGCGCGGCATTTACATGGGCCTTTTGCGCACCGCCCAAGACGTCGCCCTGATCTTAGGCCCCTTCTTCACGGGCGTCCTTTCGGACAATTTGGGCCTTGGCTATCAGGGGGGGCTATTGGGGTCCATGCTGATCTTGGGGCTTTCGCTGTTTGTTTTCTGGCGCGATGCAAGGGGTAAGCGCCTGTAAGCCTTGCATTCCTTCCGCAAACCTCTAGCTTTGATCACAAAAATGAGAGCGGGAGGAATCTGCAGTGCTGGCGATGGTCCGGCTTGCCTTGCGGCGGCCCTATACGATGGCGGTGACCGCCGTCCTGATCATGTTGACGGGTTTCATTTCTCTCTCGCGCATGATCGTCGATATTTTCCCCGCGATTGATATTCCGGTCGTCTATGT
>CAWUNF010000411.1:0-2098 GCA_963923195.1 uncultured Hyphomicrobiales bacterium
TGGCCAATCCGGAAATTCTGCGCGACGCCTATGCCGCGCTCGAGGTCAAGCAAGCCCGCGCCGAGGCCGAGCAACGCGCCGGCGCCTTGAAAACCTACAGCGACATGCTGACCAAATCGCCCTATCAGGCGGTCGTCGGAAATCCCAATGGCAAAGTCACCCTCGTCGAGTTCTTCGATTACAATTGCGGCTATTGCAAACAGGCCCTGCCCGACCTCACCCGTTTGATCAAGGAAGATGGCGATCTGCGTGTTGTCCTGAAGGATTTTCCGGTTCTAGGTCCGGGCTCGGTAGAAGCCGCGCAAGTGGCGATTGCCATAAAAAAACAACTTCAGGGCGAGAAATTCTGGGCCTTTCATGTGAAGCTTCTGGGGACACGCGGACAGGTCGGCAAGGCACAGGCGCTGGCCGCCGCGCGCGACAGCGGAGCCGATATGGACAAGCTCGCCAAGGATATGGAGGGGCCCGAAATCCAGGCGACCCTGCAGGAAAGCGCCAAACTGGCCGATGCCCTGAGCCTGTCGGGCACGCCAACCTATGTGGTGGGTGATGAGGTCGTGGTGGGAGCCGTCGGCTATGCCCAGATCAAGACCCGCCTCGAGAATGTCCGCAAATGCGGCAAGGCCAATTGCGGCTGAGACCTCAAAGATCGAACAAATCCGAATGGGTTCCGGTAGCAGCCAATTCAATCCGGTCATCAAGAACCCGATAGATCAACAGCCAATCCGGCTCGATGTGCAAATCACGCCAGCCGTTCCAATCTCCCCTGAGCGGATGATCGTGACACTTGGGTGGCAGTGCTTTGCCGGCCAGCAGAAGATCTAAAATGGCTGTCAGCTTACGAAGATCTTTGCCGCGCTTCACAGCTCGCTTCATGTCCTTTTTAAAGCGACCAGAAGCGACAAGCAGAGGCATTAAAGACCCAAATCTTTGAGCATGTCGGTGCTTGATTTGAAGGCCTCACCCTTGCCAGCTTCAAGCTCTTCCATGGCACGGCGAACTTTGGCATTCGGAACTTTGATTTCGAAAGGGAGCCGCTTCTCATCCGCGATCCGGAGCATCAAGAGACGGATCGCATCAGAAACAGACAAGCCCATATCGGCGAGCGCCGCGCTGGCGCGCGCTTTTGTGTCCTGATCGATGCGTGCACGAACAATTTCAGTAGCAGGCACAGGAAGGTCTCCAGTTGTAGGCCCATTGTAGCTACAAGCTGAATTGCATGCAAGCAGATATCGGGAGACGACGAAAGCTGGACAGATGCCAGCTCAGGCTTCCATCGGCCCGTTAACCGGTTTAAGAGACTCCCCACCTAAAGAGGGGCTCCCTTGTTTGAGTCCCGCCCCCGGTTCCCGTGATGAAAACCATCCACGTCCTCAACGGCCCGAACCTCAACCTGCTCGGCACGCGGGAGCCCGCGACCTATGGCACGGTGACGCTCGCCGATATTGAAACGCGCCTGAAAGCGCGTTGCGACAAGGAAGGCCTGACGCTCGTCTTCCGCCAATCCAACCACGAAGGCGAACTCGTCACATGGCTGCAAGAGGCCGGCAAGGCGGGCGAGCCTGTCATTCTCAATGCGGGCGCTTACACCCATACATCGGTCGCGCTGCATGATGCGATCCGCGGTGCGGGCACCAAAGTTATCGAAGTGCATCTGTCCAATGTGCATGCCCGCGAAGACTTCCGTCACCATTCCATGATTTCCGCTGTCGCAGCCGGAGTGATCCTCGGCTTCGGCGCTCTTTCCTATGATCTCGCGCTTGAAGCGCTGATCTCCCAATCCAAAAGCAAGAGCTGATTTCCATGAAGAAGCCCGTCAAGAAAACCAAGGCTGTGGCCGCGCGCGCCTCCAAAGCAAAGCCTGCGCCGAAGAAGAAAGCACCCGCAAAGGCGGCAAAGCCTGTTGCTGCAAAGGCGGCTGCGAAAAAGGGCCCGATCTCGGGCGTTGATCCGGCTCTGATCGAAATGGTCGCGGAAATCGTCTCGCGTCTCGATCTCTCCGAAGTCGAAGTCGAGCGCGAGGGGCTGCGCGTGCGCGTCGCGCGTCAGCTCACCAGCGGTCAGACATTTAGCGTTTCAGCACCGGCGCCTGTTCATC
>CAWUNF010000412.1:0-2093 GCA_963923195.1 uncultured Hyphomicrobiales bacterium
ATCCTCTCTGGTCTCGTGGGCTCGGAGATGTGTATAAGAGACAGGTGCTGGGAACATCGCTCGCTTGGATTGTCAGCCGCACCAATGTGCCGGGGCGAGAACTGTTCAAAACGCTCAATCTCATCCCGTTTTTCTTTTCACCCTATGTGGGGGCCATTGGCTGGATTTTTCTCGTCGCGCCCTATAGCGGCTTGATGCAAACGACGACAGCCGCTTTCTTTGGTGGTCCGATTGAGGGCCCGAATATTTATTCACTTGCCGGCGTGATCTGGATTCTGTCGCTCTTCTACACGCCCTATGTCTATCTCTTCGTCATTTCGCCTTTGCAGCGCATGGATGCAGCTTTTGAAGATGCGGCGCGCGTTCATGGTGCGTCTTTTTGGACAACGGTGCGGCTCATTACTTTGCCATTGTTGCAGCCGGGTCTTTTATCGGCGGCTTTGATCGTCTTTGTGACAAGTGCGGGTCTCTTTGATGTGCCGCTTGCTTTGACGGCGACCAAAGGCATCCGCACCATGCCGACAGAAGTCTTTGCACTTGTGCGCTATCCAAGCGATTTGGGGCGCGCAGCGGCCTTTGGCATTTTCATCACCGCCGTGACTGTGGCACTGACCCTGTGGCAGCGCGCGCATCTGGCCAAGCGTCGCTATGAGATTGTCTCGGGCAAAGGTTATAAGCCGCGCGTCATTGAATTGCGTGGGGCTGGCAAGGCCATTGCTTTGACGATTGAGATTGTCTTTTTGCTGACGAGTGTTGTGCTGCCTGTTTTGGCTTTGATCCTTGTTGCTTTGTCGCCCCTTTGGACGGGCAAATTTAATCCGGCCAATGCCACGCTCGCCAATTTCAACTATGTGCTCTTTGAATATAGCTTAACGCGACAAGCGATTATGAATTCGCTGTTTCTTGCTGTCACAGGCGCAACCATTGGGGTCATGATTTCTGGCCTACAAAGCTATTATTTGGTGCGTGTGCGCTCCGTCTTTAAAGGCTTTGTTGATGCGTTGCTCGCTTTGCCGCTTGGCATTCCTGGCATTGTGCTGTCGCTCTTCTTCTTGATCTTTGCCATTCGCACGCCGCTCTATGGAACGCTCGTTATTCTGCTCATCGCCTATATTGCGCGCTTCTTTCCCTTTGCGACGCGCACCATCACTGCCATGCTCTCAGCCATTCATCCGGAATTGGAAGAAAGCGCGCGCGCCAATGGGGCGACATGGGGCCAGACCATGCGCATGATCTTGCTGCCGCTGTTGCGCCCCGCGCTGATTGCGGCTTGGATCATGCTCTTCATCATTTTCATTCGAGAATTGGGCGCGAGTATTTTGCTCTATGCCAGTGGCACGGAAACAATTTCCATTGCCATGCTACTCTTATCTGAAAATTCGGTTGGTTATGTGGCAGCCCTCGCGCTCATTCAGTTGGTGCTGCTCTTGATCGGCTTTTCTCTATTCAGATTGACCCGGGCGCCCGTCGTCCAATAGGCTTTGGTAAAAAAGGGGGGATGACGTGGAGGGTCAGGCGCGGTCGAATGATTTTGTGACCATTTCGAATGTCACAAAAAAATTCGGCGACTTTACAGCTTTGGACGCTTTATCTTTCTCAGTGCGCGAGGGTGGAACGCTCGCGCTACTGGGCCCGTCCGGCTGTGGCAAGACCACCATGTTGCGCTGTTTGGCAGGATTGGAAACACCTGAAAGCGGCTTCATTTCGATTGCAGGCAAAGTCGTTTTCGACAGTGCCAAGGGCATTAATCTCAATCCAGAAGAACGTGGGCTCGGCGTCGTTTTCCAATCCTATGCGGTTTGGCCGCATATGTCGGTTGTCGAAAATGTCGAATTCCCGCTGCGTGTGCGCGGTGTTTCCAAAGAGGAGCGTCGCCAGCGTGCGATGGAGGTTCTCGAGATTGTTGGGCTTGGCGCTTATGCGCAGCGCTCGGCCACGCAATTGTCTGGTGGTCAACAACAGCGCGTGGCGCTCGCGCGTGCGCTTGTCCATAAGCCGGCACTCGTTCTCTTTGATGAGGCCTTGTCCAATCTCGATGCTGCTTTGCGCGAACATATGCGTCTTGAATTAAAGGCGCTGCAAGACAAGCTTGG
>CAWUNF010000413.1:0-2092 GCA_963923195.1 uncultured Hyphomicrobiales bacterium
TCAAAGGCCAGCGCCAAACGCCAAGTTTCATGCGTGTCGGCTTATAGCCCTTGCCGGTAATGGTCGCGAAAGCCTCTGCATTGCGGGTTGAGCGGCGATAGAGCCAGACTGAGACAATGCACATGATGAGCAAAGTGATCGACAAGGCGCTGGCCGTGCCAAGCTCGGGTTGCGAGCCGCGGATAGCCGCTTGAATGTCGGTTGTAAAAACTTCAATACGCGCTGGATTGCCAATGAGGCGTGGCACTTCAAAGCTTTCAATGCCACGAATGAAGAGCAAGAGCAGCGTTGAAAGAATAGCTGGCCGCATCATTGGCATGGTGACGCGACGCGTGATCTGCATGGTGCGTGCGCCCGACATATAGGCGGCTTCTTCCATCCGCACATCGAGCGAGCGGAAAGCGGGGCCAAGCAGCAGATAGGCAAGCGGGAAATAATGGGCTGACAAAACCCAAATCATGCCGCTCATCGAATAAATATTGAATGGCGCAACCTCAGTGCCAAATGCGATCTTCAACAGCGAATTCACCCAGCCAACATTGGGGCTCAAGATCAGCATCCACGCCATTGTGGTGAGCAGGCCCGGCAGCGCGAAAGACAAAAGTGTCAGCGAATGGAACACTTCGCGACCCGGCATATCGGTGCGCTCCACCGCCCATGCGACAAAGCCACCAAGCATCAGCGTCAACAGGCCTGCGCCGCCGGCAAAGACCAGAGAATTCCAAAAGAGCTTCAACAAATGCCATTGCGTATAGGCATTGATGAAATTGTCGAAGGTGAAATCACCGGGTCCATAGATTGTGTCTTCAGAAAAGGCGGTGAAGAGGAGCGCTGCCAGCGGTACAACCACCAGCCAAGCAACCAGCACCACGCCACTCACGGCAATGAGCTTGGCCGGAGAGAAAGAGAAAAAGCGGTCGCGCCATGTCGGCGCAGCCTGATGATCCAAACCAGTGGTCAGCGACAAAACCTGTTTCCTCCAACACGGCGGCTTATCTGCCGCCTGTTCTTCTTTTAAAAATGTGAGAAGCCGCTTAGCGCGGCTTCAAGAGTTCCGTGGTGATCTTCTGCCACTTCTTTTCATCTTCAGGTGAGAAATTCACCGGGATGACTTTATTCGAGCCAAAGCGTGTGAATGTATCGGGCGGATTGGCAGGCACATCTTTGCGAACGGGGAGACGCCCCGCTTCAGTGAGCAGCGTCTGGGCTTCTTTCGACACAAGGAAATTGGTCGCAAGCTGCGCGCTCTTGGGATGAGGTGCGCGCACATTAATGCCCGCCTGACCGAAGAAGAGGCCAATCGGCTCCATCACCCAATAATCCGTATTGCCGCCCTTCAGCATCACATTGATGGTGAGATTGGTGTAATTATTGAGACCCACCCAATATTCGCCCAAGCCAATGGAGCGTGCGAGTGCGAGATGACCATCAACAATAGTTGGCTTCAGATTGGCGACAAGATCGCTGATGATCTTGCGCGCTTTGGCTTCGCCATAATGGGTGAACATGGCATAGACCCATTGGCTGTCATTGCCATCAATAGCAACTTTGCCCGCCCAATCTTTGCGGGTCGCCATTTCCTCATAGGTCTTTGGCAATGTCGCCTTGTCGACGAATTTCGTATTATAGGCGGGCGTATTGTAGTTGGAATAAACGCCGTACCATTTCTTCTTCGGATCAATGGCCACGGGGTCGATGTTTTTCGCTTCCGGCAGATCAAGCGCAGCCAAAAAATCTTGCGGCAATTTGCTCACCGCCGTTGTCACGACCAAATCCCAAGACTTTTGCTGCGCGCGCGCTTCCAAAACGATGCGGCTCATCAGGCCTGTATCGGATGAGCGGACGAATTGCACGCGAATGCCGGTGGCTGTTTCAAAAGCCTTCCAGAGCGGCAGCGCTTCCTGCTCATTCATCGACCCATAGATGATAATCTCGCCACCTTCGGCCTTGGCTGCTGCCAAAAGATCGGGCGCAAGCCAGCTTGGTGTTTGGGCCAAAGCGGATGAGACAGGCGACAGCGCCAAAGCGCCCAAGCCCGTGGCGACGCCCTTCAAAAGGTCACGACGCTGGAATTCCATATATGCCTCCCTTG
>CAWUNF010000414.1:0-2069 GCA_963923195.1 uncultured Hyphomicrobiales bacterium
ATGTGGATGTGGCATCCGCCTTTTTGGGCCGGGAAGAGACCGGCATGATCAATGCCGTTTTGGATAAGATCGCCCGCGACCTGCGTAACGAAGAATTTAGTGAAGCAAATTAGTTTCTTCGACCAGCGAAGCCGTTTATAAGGTTGATGAGCCCTTTGGGGCCGGAGATTGCCATGTTGCCGATTATTCTGAACAGCCTCTTTACCCGTCACCGGAAGGAAATGGCGGATGCGGAGCGTGCGCGTTCGAAGGCGCGCATCGGGCAACGTGTTCCAGCACCTTCTCACTCACGCGATGTGCCCCAGCCACCTCAGGCTGAAGCCAAGCCGCAAAAGTCCGAAAAGGACTAAACCTGCGCAATGAGCGAAGATGATCTGATCGCCCGTCATTTCGCGCCGCTTGCGGGTGAGGGGGGATTGGGTCTGCTCGATGATGCTGCGCGCATCGCTTCGCGTCCCGGTCATGATCTGATTATCACCTGCGATGCTTTGGTTGCAGGCGTGCATTTCTTTGCTCATGATCCAGCCGATGCGATTGCAGCGAAAGCTTTGCGCGTCAATCTCTCAGATCTCGCCGCAAAAGGCGCAGCACCTTGCGGTTTTGTTTTAGCGCTGGCTTTGCCTCAGCCCGATGAGTCATGGCTGGCAGCTTTTGCGCGCGGCTTGAAACGCGACAGTGAGGCTTTTGCTTTTCCCTTGCTGGGCGGCGATACGGTGAAAACACCGGGGCCTTTGATGGTCAGTGTTACGGCCTTTGGTTCTGTGCCTGAAGGGCGCATGGTGGCGCGCACCGGCGCGCGTCCGGGGGATGCGCTTTATGTCAGCGGCACGATTGGCGATGCGGCTTTGGGCTTGCTGGAGCGGCAGGGCCAATTGGAATCAGGGCAGGGTGCGGCGCATTTGCTCGCGCGCTATCTGATCCCCGAGCCCCGCAATGCGCTCGCGCCGATTTTGCGCGACCATGCCCATGCGGCGATGGATGTCTCAGATGGGCTGATCGGCGATCTAACCAAAATGATGCGGGTGAGTGGTGTCACGGCTGAGGTTCAGTTGGCGGATGTGCCGCTCTCTGCTGCGGCGCGCGTGGCTATTGGCGCCGATGAGGGGCTTTTCATGCGCGCGCTCAGCGGGGGCGATGATTATGAGATTTTAGCAAGCGTGCCATTGGATAAGGCCTCAGGCTTTGAAGCGGCGGCGGCGGCTGTTGGTGTGCCTGTGACGCGGATTGGCATGGTGGAGGCGCATCAAGAGCCGCCACGCTTCCTCATGGCCGATGGTCGCGCTGTTGAACTCGTGGGCGGTTCTTACAGCCATTTTTGAAGAGAGAGTTTACAAAAGCGCCATTGCAGTTGACGATGGGCATTAAGAAACGTGACAAAAAAGGGAGGCCCAAATGGCGCGCGATTTCGAAGACCATTGCTGGAAAGATATTGTCAGCCCCGAGATTCTCGAAATCTACGAACCCTATCATCGCAAGCTTTATGTCGGCCCCAAGCCGGCCATTCTGGCGATTGATCTTTATAACAAAGCCTATGAAGGCGGGAACAAGCCAGTTCTTGAAGTGAACCGCAAACATTCTGGCTCTTGCGGTGAAAATGCCTGGAAGGCGATTGAGCCCACCAAGCAACTCTTTGCCGCAGCGCGTGCGGCTGGCGTCCCGGTGATTTATTCCACGCGTCATGCTGATACGGCGGGTGTGAAATCCACCTTCCGCTCCATGCGCGATGAGACCGAAGATCAATATGGTATTTTCCACGAATTCACCCCGCATCCGGGCGAATTGGTGATTTATAAAGAGCGCGCGTCTGCTTTCTTTGGCACGCCGCTCGTGGCGCATTTGCGCCTGATGGGCATTGAAAGCTTGATCATTTGCGGGGAAAGCACATCGGGCTGCGTGCGTGCTTCAACTGTCGATGCTTATTCCTACGGCTTTCATTCCGTGCTGGTGGAAGAATGCACTTATGATCGCTCCATGCTGAGCCACAAGGTTAATCTCTTCGACCTGCATCACAAATATGCCGATGTCATGCATGTCGATGAGGTCATCGCGCATTTGAATGGCATGAAGAA
>CAWUNF010000415.1:0-2062 GCA_963923195.1 uncultured Hyphomicrobiales bacterium
CCCTGATCCGCTTCGCGGATCTTCCCTCCCCTCAAGGGGGAGGGGGATTTGATGCTGCATGTGATGATGGTTGCTCGTTTTCCAAGCTGATGCAGGCACAATCCCTCCCCCTTGAGGGGAGGGAAGATCCGCGAAGCGGATCAGGGTGGGGGTCGCGCAGCCTTTCGACGTTATGGGTTCAGTCGCTTCTTGTTGAGCCCGTGGCGCGTTTTCGCCCAATAATAAGGGCGATAGGATAATTCATAAATGGCGTGCAAAGCCGCCCAAGACATGAGCGCCCAATGGGGCGCGCGCAGGCCAAGCCAGATGAGGCTTGTGACAAGGCCGCGTCGCCATGCACCCAAAAGCGTGGGCAGAGACAGGGCTGCAAAACCGCTCAGCGCCAATCCTGTCCAGCAATAATTGGCAATCATATCGGGCCAATCTTCGCCGCGAATGAAATCACCATCCATGACGCGCCCAAGCACATAGACGCTGACCCAAATGCCAACCAAGGGCCCGAATGTATTGGCAATGAGAAGCGAGAGAATATGGATGGCGCGCAGAAAACCCAGTTCACGCCAGAGGCGCAATGGTTGGCGTGTATGAGTGAGGCAGGTTTGCATCCAACCTTTCATCCAGCGGCGGCGCTGGGGCAGCCAATTGGCGAGATCCTGCGGGGCTTCTTCCCATGTGGTTGAATGGAGCATGCGGCAGTGAAAACCAAAACGCGCGAGACGCAGGCCTAAATCCGCATCTTCTGTGACATTCCACGCATCCCATCCGCCGACGTCCCGCAAATATTGGGTGCGGAAATGATTGGATGTGCCCCCCAAGGGCATGGGCAAATGCAGGCGTGACCAGCCCCAAAGCAGCACATCAAAATGTCCGGCATAATCAATGGCAAAGAGACGTGTGAGCCATGTGTCGCACACATTTTCAATTGCAAGTGAGGCTTGCAGACAGGCGAGCTTTTCATGGCCTGCGGCAAAAGCGCTCGCGGCTTTGCGCAATTGATCGGGCTCTGGTCGATCTTCCGCATCATAAATGACCAGTAATGCGCCGCGGGCATGAAAAAGACCGATATTGAGAGCGCGCGGCTTGGTGCGTGGCAGGCCTGCGGGTGCGATCAGCAGACGAAAATGAGCAGGCGGGGCTGCAGCGTGTATGGCGGCCTGTGTGGTTTCATCATCTTCTTCGACAATGAGCAGAATTTCATGTGCGGTGAGCGGATAATCAAGCGCGCTCAGATGATGGATCAGATCAGCGACAATATTGGCTTCGTGATAGAGCGGCACCAGAACAGAATAAAATGGCAATTGCCCATCTCGCAGGGGTGGTGCTGCATCTTGCGGCTTGGGCAGGCTCAAGCAAAAAGCAGTGAGGCGCACGCCTACGCCAAAGGCAATGGCGGCGCTGAAAATGGCGCAGCACAAGAGCCAAATCATGCCGCCATCAATCAGGCCAAAACAGGCCAGTGCGGTCACTGTGGCGAGAATGGTTTTTTGGCCGTTGCCTAATCCTTCACGGGCTGAAGAGCCTGGATGTTTTTGCGCCAAATCATGGCTTGCACGATCAGCTATGCGGGCGCGAAATTGATGGTTGATGGCATGTGTCAAGGCGTCAGGCGTGGTGATGAGGAGATCATGGCGAGGGCGGCGTGACAGGCGGCGATGCAAGGCGCTCAGCGCATGACCTTGTGGCGCCATGAGCCAGCGCCCATCGGCCAAACGCGCGGCACCTGTGACGAGGGCTGAGGCCCAATCCAACTTTTTTTCAAAAGGTGGCGGCGCAAGGGTGAAATGCGCGCCAAAATGTTGCGCAAAGGCGCGGTAGAAAAGATCGGGCGAGATATGGCCTTCCGCAAGCATAAGATGGGCGGGCGAAAGATTGAGCGCTGCGGCCCGCAAACGCATTTGCAAAAGAAGCCCATGTGGGAGAGCGCTTCCTTCGAGGCAGGAAATATCATCTTCCAGCTTGCGCGTTTCGCGTGAAACATTTGGGGCCTGTATAGCCCCTCGCGCGCGCATGATCTGACCACGCTTGAAAACAGACACGCGAAAACTCCACAGCACCAGAAAGC
>CAWUNF010000416.1:0-2061 GCA_963923195.1 uncultured Hyphomicrobiales bacterium
TCCGGGCCTTTGGACGCTCAGGGAATTTGCGATGACCGCCTCCGCTATCGAAACCCACAAGGATCTCATCAGCCACCACGATAAGGTGCTGATCGTCGATTTCGGCTCGCAGGTGACGCAATTGATCGCTAGGCGCGTGCGTGAGGCAGGCGTCTATTGCGAAATCGCCCCCTTTCAATCTGCTGAAAAAGCCTTTGCTGAACTTCGCCCCAAGGCCGTCATTCTCTCAGGCGGCCCGTGCTCGGTGACCGACACAGACAGTCCGCGCGCGCCACAAGCCGTGTTTGAGGCGGGCATCCCTGTGCTTGGCATTTGCTATGGCGAGCAGACGATGGCGGTCCAACTCGGTGGTCAAGTCGAAGCCGGGCATCATCGCGAATTCGGCCGTGCAGAACTCGAAATCACAGAAGCCTGTCCGCTGTTCGATGGCGTCTGGGAAGTTGGCAAAAAATATGTCGTCTGGATGAGCCACGGCGACCGCGTCACGCAATTGCCGAAAGGCTTTAAGCGCATTGCCGTGTCTGAAAATGCACCGCTCGCCGCAATCGCTGATGAAGCGCGCCGCTATTATGCGATGCAATTCCACCCGGAAGTCGTGCACACGCCAGATGGCGCCAAGCTCATTTCCAATTTCGTGCACAAGGTCGCCGGCCTCAAGAGCGATTGGACGATGGCCGCTTTCCGTCAGGAAGCGATCAAGGCGATCCGCGATCAGGTGGGCCCATCACGCGTGCTCTGCGGCCTGTCGGGCGGAGTTGATTCAGCCGTTGCGGCTGTGCTCATTCATGAAGCGATTGGTGATCGTCTCACCTGCGTCTTCGTCGATCATGGTCTGTTGCGCATGGGCGAAGCGCAGGAAGTCGTGCGTCTCTTCCGCGACACGTACAACATTCCGCTCGTTCACGTGGATGCCTCTGATCTCTTTTTGAAAGAGCTTGATGGCGTCTCGGATCCAGAGCAGAAGCGCAAGACGATCGGCAAACTCTTCATCGATGTCTTCGATGCAGAAGCCAAAAAGATTGCGAGCGATGGCAAAGGCGCGCCGGATTTCTTGGCGCAGGGCACGCTCTATCCCGACGTCATCGAAAGCGTGTCTTTCACAGGCGGCCCATCCGTCACCATTAAGTCGCATCACAATGTCGGCGGTCTGCCCGCCCGCATGAAGATGAAGCTTGTTGAGCCTTTGCGCGAACTTTTCAAAGATGAAGTGCGCGCTTTGGGGCGTGAACTCGGTCTGCCAGACGCTTTCGTTGGTCGTCATCCGTTCCCGGGTCCGGGCCTTGCGATCCGCATTCCCGGCGCAATCACGCGCGAAAAGCTCGACATTCTGCGCCAAGCCGATGCCATCTATCTCGATGAAATCCGCAAGGCAGGTCTTTACGATCACATTTGGCAGGCCTTTGCTGTGCTCTTGCCCGTGCGCACGGTTGGCGTGATGGGCGATGGCCGTACCTATGATCACGTTTGCGCTTTGCGCGCCGTGACATCGGTCGATGGCATGACCGCCGACTTCTTCCCCTATGACATGAACTTCTTAGGCCGCACCGCGACACGCATCATCAATGAAGTGCGCGGCATCAATCGCGTGGTCTATGACGTGACGTCAAAGCCGCCCGGCACGATTGAGTGGGAATAAATTTTTCGAACGCCACTCTTCTGGATTGCCACGTCGGGCTAAAGCCCTCCTCGCAATGACGGCGGAATGGTTGAGGCCTTGCCTATTATGATTGTGGATGGCAGGCGTTGTCTCAACGATCAAGACGCCGATATTATCCCGTCATTGCGAGGAGCGAAGCGACGCGGCAATCCAGAAATTGCGCGTGAGGCTTTTCTGGATTGCTTCTGCTCAAGCTCGCAATGACGAGGTGACTAGCGCTTCGCCCATTCCGGCGCTGGCGCGGTGAATGTCATACGCTCGCCACTTGCCGGATGAGCAAAAGCAATTTTCCATGCGTGCAAGCAGAGCGGGGGCTCGCCAACCTGCTTGGTCAGGCGTGGTGCATTGTCACTTGCGCCATAAGCCTCATCACCCACAATAGCAAAACCTAAATGTGCGCAATG
>CAWUNF010000417.1:0-2059 GCA_963923195.1 uncultured Hyphomicrobiales bacterium
CATTGTTCGAGATCACCTTGCGCAGCAAGAACAGCTTGCGCTCGAAGGTTTCCTGATCTTTCACATCCTTGCCGCGGGCAATGAAGATTTGCTTATGCACGGGCTCAGTCGGCTTGACGCTTTCGCCAAGACCTGACGGGTCAACCGGCACATCGCGCCAACCCAAGAAAGTCTGGCCTTCTTCAGCCACAACCTTCTCGACGATTCCCTCGACGATCTTGCGACCTTCCGCATCGCGCGGCAGGAACAGCGCGCCAACGGCGTAATCACCGAGCGCTGGCAATTCAAAGCCATTGCGCTTGGCTTCTTCACGCAAGAAGCGATCTGGAATCTGCACGAGCATGCCGCAGCCATCGCCCGCTTTCGGGTCTGCGCCGACAGCGCCGCGATGGTCGAGGTTCAAAAGAATCTCAAGACCCTTGGCAACAATGTCATGCGACTTGCGATTGTGCATGTTGGCGACGAAACCGACGCCGCAAGAATCTTTTTCGTTCGCCGGCGAATAGAGGCCATGCGCTTCCGGCAGCGCTGGATCAAAAACCGGAACAGAAGACGGCAAAGCGGACATGTCAGAGACTCCAGAAAGCGGTGCAGATGCGGCGGACGTGCGCGTGCGTTTCGATGCACCATTCTTTCCGGTGATCGTTTCGCGCATGTGGTCCTTCGAAAATCCGCTCATTGCTCGCTCCAGATCGTGGTCACGATCAAACAAAAGTCGAAACCGGCAGCTACGTGATGCAGCCCGCACTGTCTTTCAAACCATGCAAGAGGCGCGCCGCCGCCAAAGACTGGCGGCTGTCGGCAAGCCCGAATGGTCAGTAAAGCTGTCCTATTAGCCGGAGCGGGAACATGCCAGAATTATGGCACGCACACAAGCGATGAAAAGCCTCATCCTCGGCCTCCTGTGAGCCATGACCAAGGCAAGTTGCCGCAGGGGAGTTTTCCCTCAAAAGTCAGCGGGCTGACATAGGTTTCGCTGAAGCAAGACCCGTCCCGCTCAAGCATCCAGCGCAAGGCTCTTGAAGGGCCAAACCCCTCTCTCCGCGCCTAAACCTTATAGATGAGCACAGCGTCACTCTGTGTCAGGGTGAGCCGCTTGCGGGCCTCAATGTCGCAAATTTAATCTAAGCATCTGATTTTAATAAATCTTCTCAAAAAATACCATTGAAAAGGGCGCCCCGTGAGAGGCGCCCGAAGTCATAAGGTCTCTTGAAGATTTCAAAGCCGTCGGCTTCAGGCCGCTCTGGCCTCGACCAGTTTGGGGCCGATGGGGATACGGCGCGGCTTGGAGGCTTCTGGGATCTCGCGGACGAGATCGACATGGAGCAGGCCATTTTGCAGCGAGGCGCCCGTCACCGTGACATGATCGGCGAGCTGGAAGCGGCGCTCAAAGGCACGCGCGGCAATGCCCTGATAGAGCACTTCAGCTTTTCCGGCCTCGTCGGCGCGGGGCTCTTTGCCGCCTTTAATGATGAGGGTGTTTTCCCGGGTCTCGATGGTCAGGTCGGCTTCCGCAAAGCCAGCGACCGCCACTGAGATGCGATAATCATTCTCGCCCGTGCGCTCAATATTATAGGGCGGGTAGGAATTAGCCGCATCGACGCCCGACACTTGGTCGAGAAGCGAGAACAAACGGTCGAAACCAACCGTTGAACGATAAAGCGGCGACAAATCGAAATGACGCATGACATATCCTCCTGAAGAAGCGATACGCGGCACCCCGGCCCCAAAGGCTGGGCACCGTGACAAAAGCACGTCCTCTATGGCCCGTGCTTCAAATCAGGTGGGGATGGCTTTTGCGCGTTTCAAGGGGTCCCTGTTCTGGATTGCCGCGTCGGGCCTTCTGCCCTCCTCGCAATGACGGGATAAGGGGAGCGCCCGCGCAAACCCGCATACCGCCTGCCATCAGCAATCAGAAAAGAATTTGAAAGCCACCTCCCCGCCGTCATTGCGAGGAGCCGAAGGCGACACGGCAATCCAGCAAGCCTTATGCCTTGCGCGTGACCGATGTGATCCAGTCCAAATAAGAAGATGCTCCCGCGTCAACATCAAAGCGCAG
>CAWUNF010000418.1:0-2054 GCA_963923195.1 uncultured Hyphomicrobiales bacterium
GCATCGGGCCGACCGAATTATATCTTGCACATTTTCTGGGAGCGCAAGGTGCGACGCGCTTTCTAGATGGTTATAAAAATTCACCCGATGGCAATGCAGCCATGGCATTGCCGCGTGCAGCCGAAGCCAATAAGCCGATCTTTTACAAAGAGGGGCGGGCTGCAACCTATCGTGAAATTTATAACAAATTCGCGGGTCGCTTTGGTGAAGTGGGCACGCCTTCGGCTCAAATGGTGGCTGTTGCAGGCGAGGTTTTGGCTGGAAAACAATCCAATGGAGATATCAGCCTGAAGCCGAAGGATTTCCACCAGGCGTTTACCCATTTTGCTAAGGATCAAGTTGCGCAATCAAGCGTGACAAAAGATGTTCAGAATTTGCAACAAGAGGGCGCTGCTATTTCTGGGCGTGCACCTTCAGCAATGTCTAATGGTCTGAACGGGATCAGGCAGGCGCCGGTTGAAACCCAAGCAATCGACAAAGCAGCTGTTGATAAGGAGGCTATGGCAAAATATCTTCAGGCGCTCAGCGACTGGAACAAGGATCCGTCGCTCAGACCCTCTTTTAGCAATTCAACTGGACGTGATGCTTCAGCTGGTTTGAAAAGTTGAGGCCAAGGGTCAAAACAAATATTTATCTTGTCTATCAAAAATAATCGACCCTTTGAGCAAGCTGGACAGGCGGTATTTTTCTTAATTTATTTTATGCCTTATTTTGGTTCGAGCGGCGTATCAGCGGGCAGGGGGCGTGCTGAATCTTTACGAACAAGTTCCTCGGCATGTTCTTTTTTAATCTCAATATTGATATTTGGTGGAAGGCGAATGTTATCGAATTCGGTATGTTCAATTAAACGAAGTTTTACATAACCTTCTTCATTTGGATCAAGATTGAGTGCTGGTTCAATACTTTCATTTTGAGTATCGGAAATAAGAATTTCCTGATCACCAGCATCAGTGACCCATTCATCCTTTGGCGCTGAAATAGGCTCTTCAGGCGATAATAGCTCAGTTTCTTGGACGTTTTCTTCCGGTAAAGCTTCGGGCAAAGCTTCGGATAAAGAATGTGTCTCCGGTTCTGCTTGATTTTCTGTGTGATGTTCTAACGGCTCATGATTTTCTTTATGTTCAGCGGCGGCTTGCGCTTCTTCTGCGGCTTTTGCCTTGGCTT
This sequence comes from uncultured Hyphomicrobiales bacterium, assembly GCA_963923195.1. Classification (GTDB taxonomy): domain Bacteria; phylum Pseudomonadota; class Alphaproteobacteria; order Rhizobiales; family Beijerinckiaceae; genus Terripilifer. The sequence continues at coordinate 1,165 of CAWUNF010000418.1, forward strand.
CTTCGGCAGCTTTTTTATCAGCTTCCTCTTTGGCAGCCTTTGCGGCTTCTTCCTCGGCCTCAATCCGTGCTTTTTCCGCTAAAGCTGCTTCTTCCAGCTTTTTTTCATCAAAATAGCGTGCGACATTCATAGAAAGCGGGGGAATATGTGCTTCAGCCTTGACGGAAGCGACGCGCAGCTGGGTCACATTATCCCATGTTTGTAAAAGCCATAATCTCTCTTCCAAGATATGGCGCAGACTTTCCTGAGCCGCGACCAATTCAGCCAGTAAGCCTTTGATTTCAAGAATGATCGAGCGCCGATCGTCATCATCTATGAGGGCAAAATCCATGTCCCGTAAACGAGACATAGCCTCTTGAGGGCTTAATTTATAAGAAATAACCTCAGCAGCTTTCTCTTCAACCGGAGCCTGTTCATGTTCGGCTTGTTCTACAGGCGCTTCCTTTGCCTTTGGTTTTTTTGCCATGGCTCAGGTTTCACTTCCATCATCAGGCCGTGCAGCGCCTTGAATTGATGTCGGCCCCAATTCTGGAGGGAATTTTGTGGTGTCGGTGAGTAATTGAACCAGAGCGATTTCGACAATTTTCTCAGCAGCGGCTTTATCCTCAGCCTCGACGGACATCTCGCCCTCAATCGCCCATTTTACTTTGAAAGATGTCATAACCCACCCACATGTGATAAGAAAACGGAAGAACAAAAACCAAACTCAGATTTAAAAATTAACCTATTTTCATTGAAATTAAAAGGTTTTTTGATAAAAATATGAAAAATTAATTTTTCTGGTTAATACGGCTAAATATTTTTAAAACCCGACCGTCCTAATGGCCACGAAGCCACTCGGAGATCTGTCTCTTATACACATCTGACGCTGCCGACGATACTCCTTGTGT
>CAWUNF010000419.1:0-2050 GCA_963923195.1 uncultured Hyphomicrobiales bacterium
CCAATCGCGCCGACCCAAGCCCAGCCCGTCACCACCAGCACACGGCGAATCCCGAGCGTGCCCGTTCCAAAACTCACCACGGTCCGCGCCATTTTCAGCGCGCTCTCAATTTTGCGCTTTTCCGATCTTATTTTCATCTCCCTAATCGGTGCCGTCATCGCGGCTGTAATTTATCTCGGCACCCATTCTATGCAGGAAACACATCGCATTGAAGAGGTCAAACGCGAAGCTGAAGCCGTTGTGGCTTGGATTAAAGAGAATGGTGGCGATAAGCGCGCAGAAGACAGCTTCAACCCCGTAGCCTGCAATAAAAATTCTGGCGAGAGCTGGAAAAACTGCCTCGCAGGACTCACCGCAGAAGGTGGCCCCTTTGCGGATAAGAAAAATCGCTTTGAAGCCACACGCAATTTTTTCGCACCCAAATGCGACATGACCAATCCTGAAACTGTGGGAACCATTATCATTGAAAAAGGCACGGTGCCGCTCGGCGCCTCATCGCTCACTTATTCCGCCTTTGATGGAACAGAAAGCCTCGCCAAAGACCTGACGACACGCGTCATCGTCTGCGGTCGCGGCTTTCATCTCATCAAAATCGCCATTGAATTGACCTTCTGAAGGATCAGCCTATGAGCACCCCGACGAAGGATCCATCATTAGAAACAGCAGCGGGGGCGGCTGAGTCTGCGCCTGCGCCGAAAAACCCAGCAGCAAAACCAAAGAAGCCTACTAGCCGCCCTTTGCGTCGTATCATCTATGAATGGCTTTACAAGCCTAAAGATGGTGTTGCGACCCGTAAGAGTTTTGAAAATTATCTCTCTATTCTCATCATCGCCAATGTGGCGAGTATGATTTTAGAAACGATTCCAGCGCTTGCCCCATATGAGCGCTGGTTGCATTATTTTGAACTTTTCTCAATTTTTGTCTTCTCCGGCGAATATCTCATTCGCCTGCTAATTGCACCTGAAGACCCAGATTTTAAAGATTCGAAGAGTCCACGCCTCAAATATCTCTTTTCTTTCTTCGCCCTCATAGATGCTTTGGTGATTGTGCCCTTTTATTTGGGGTCTTTGGCTCCTTTCGACTTGCGATTCTTGCGAATTTTGCGCTTGCTGAAATTGCTACGCATCCTACTGCCAGCTTTTGCAGAATTTCGTCAGCTAAATGAAGGTCGCACCTTCCGCCAACGTGTGCATGCGCTGGTCTTTCCGAGCCCCTATGGCGGCCAGCTGCATAATTTCTTCGATCTCTTTGTGGTCGTTTGGGTTTTGATCTCGGTTCTCGCGGTGATTTTGGAATCCGTTGATTCCATTTATTACAATCTAGCGGTTGAATTCATTGTTCTCGACACGGTCGCAGTTATGATCTTTTCAATCGAATATTTAATGCGTATTTATTCTTGCGTTGAGGAGCCAAGGTTCCAAAGATTGATCATTGGTCGCTTGTCTTATGCCGGCAAGCCTGGGGCGATCATCGACTTTCTCGCGATTATTCCCTTTTTCTTGGAAGTCTTCTTACACCATCTTATTGACTTGCGATTCTTACGTTCATTCCGATTAATGCGATTATTCAAGCTTGCACGCTATACAGAATCCACGACGACGCTGTTCACAATTATTAGACGCGAAATGCCGATTCTATTAACATCGGCCTTTACGCTTATGTTGCTTGTTGTGCTTGTTGCAAGCCTCGGCTACCTCTTCGAACATGAAGCCCAGCCTGAAAAATTTGAAAATATTCCAACGTCTATTTATTGGGCTGTTGTGACACTAGCCTCAGTTGGCTATGGGGACATTTCACCTGTCACACCGATGGGTCGTTTTATGACAACACTTATGGCCCTTATCGGTCTTGGTCTCTTTGCTATTCCAGCGTCAATCTTGTCATCTGCCTTCACACAGGAATTGCAATCGCAGCGCCAAGCGATTGAGAACCAGCTCTTCGAAATGTTGAAAGACGGCATTTTATCGGAAGACGAATTGGCGCAAGTCAAAGCGCTTTCGCGAAAAATGAATATGTCGGACGAGCAGTTGGAAATTTTGATTGAAAAAGC
>CAWUNF010000420.1:0-2039 GCA_963923195.1 uncultured Hyphomicrobiales bacterium
ACTTAAGCGCAAACCATGAAAGCCCGGCTCAAGGCCGGCCAAGAAGCAGAAAGCCCGGCCTTGAGCCGGGCTTTCATGGTTTGCGCTTAAGTTGCGCGGTGTCCGGTCGTGGCGGCACCACGTTCTTCACCGGGCGTGACATGCACGTCGATCAGCACAACGCCACCTTTCGCCAGAATCTCCGCGCCGCGCTTCATCGCAGGTCCGAGATCGGCAGGATTGGTGATCGGGCCGATACCGACCGCGCCCTGTGCTTCTGCAAATTTCGCCAGATCGACATCGGGATCGGAAATGCGTTGACCGATCCAGCGATTTTCTGCCGGACGATTGCGGCGCTTGGCAACAGTTTCCTGATGCAGCTCATCATTGAAATAGGAGCGGTTGTTGTTGATGACGAGCATGAGCGGAATCTGATGGCGCACAGCCGACCAGATCGCGTGACCGCCCATCAAGAAATCACCATCGCCTAAGACACCAACGGTCTTGCGACCCTTGTCATGCATGGCGAGCGCAATGCCGATGGAGATCGACGGCATGCCACCAATGCCACCGCCGCCATCCTTGCCCATATAAGCGAGTGGTGAATGGGCAGGCCAAACATCCATCGGGAATTTGCGGCACACGCCTGTGAGCGTCACCTCGTCCTGATTGGGAAAAGCTTCGCGCAGTGCGAGCGCCATTTGATCGACATTGATGCGGCTTTCATCGCGCGTCGGAATTTTGCGGATCTCTTCGTGCCAGCACTTTGTTTTGCCGGGCCCAAGCTCCGCAACCAGATCGGCAATCCCCGCATCGGGCGAGGCCGCCATAAAAATATCAAGCTCGGGGAGGGCGAGATAATTGGCATGCGCGCCATTATGCAAATGCTGATCCAGCGAAACGTGAATGGCTTTTGCCTTCAACTTCTCGCCTTTGATGCGCAGGGCGCTGTCGAGATCGACCCAATCGAAAGCCACAATCACATCGGCTGCGCGCAACATGTCGCGCACATAATCAGCCGAGCGACCGACCTGTTCGAGGGGCGCGACCACATGGCAGGGATGATCTGTCGGGAAGGCCGAGCGGTTTTTCAAATCCGTGAAGACAACGGCACCGAGGCGTTCAGCCAAAGCGATACGATTGTTCCAGCCCTCTTGCGTCCAATCGGTCTTGCCGATGAGAAGGATCGGCTTTTTCGCGTCTTTCAAAAGTTTGGCGGTCTTTTCGATGTCGGCTTTGGCCGCGCGCGCGGGAGCGGGCGGCTGCAGGCGCGCGAGATCCGGAAAGTCGGGCGCTTTGTCGAGCGCAGATTCCTGCAAGCCGGCGTCCAGGCAAATATAGACGGGCGCTTTCGGCTCCGAGCGCGTCATAATGTTGGCGCGGGCCATGGCCTCGACCAGCGCATCGGCGGAAGAGGGCTGGTTATCCCATTTCACAAAGTCACGGATCATGCCGCCTTGGTCTGCGGAGGTGTGGATCCAATCGATCCACGGACGGCGCTGGCTGGCATCGACGGGGCCGGTGGCCCCCAAAACAAACATGGGGGCGCGGTCGCACCAGGCATTGTAGAGGCCCATCATGCCGTGCAGCAGGCCGACATTGGAATGCAGCACGCAGGCCATAGGCTCGCCGGTGGCTTTCGCATAGCCATGGGCAATGCCGACCGCATGGTCCTCATGCAGGCAGAGCACCATGGAAGGGTTCACATTTCCCAGATGGTTGACGATGGAATCATGCAGGCCGCGATAGCTGGCGCCGGGGTTGAGGCTCACATATTTGAAGCCGAAGCGGCGCAGCATCTGGGCTGCGACATCGCTGCCAAAACCCACTTTATCATCGATTTTTCCTTCCGGGCGGTCGGCGCGCATCGGTCATCTCCCTGTCATTCTTGTCCGGCCCCTTGGCAGGGCTCGTCGAGGGAGACGATTTGGGCTGGAGGGCAAGCCCAAGTCAACTCAAGCACGGGCTTGCCGGAGCCCTGATCTCTCTTTAGGAACAAGGCAGCAGACCCGGGATCACCGGGCATGAGGGAGAGGCAAGCGACTATGGGACAGTTCGGT
>CAWUNF010000421.1:0-2035 GCA_963923195.1 uncultured Hyphomicrobiales bacterium
CGCGTCTGCCAATGATCGGGGCCTGAATTATTCAGGCCCGGCACAATCAAAATCTCTGCATCAGCGGTGCGCATGAAAAAATCTCTATCCCAGTTTGGCGAGCGCGGGGAACATTTCAATGAGCCAGAAACTCATGCTCTGCATCGCACCGGTGAGAAAAGCCACGCCCGTGAGAATAAGCAAGCTGCCGACCACTTTCTCCACCGTGCCGAAATGCCGTTTGAAGCGAGCGATAAAAGCCATGAAAGGCTCAATGGCGAGCGCGGCGAGCAAAAAGGGAATGCCAAGGCCAGCGGAATAAACACCCAGCAGCACCATGCCGCGCGACACCGTGTCTTCAGAACTGGCAACAGCAAGAATAGCGGCGAGGATGGGGCCAATGCAGGGCGTCCAGCCAAAGGCAAAGGCAAGGCCCATAAGATAAGCGCCGAACAGGCCAACGGGCTTTTCCACCTGCACACGCTTCTCGCGATAGAGAAAGGCAAGGCGGAGCGCGCCCAAGAAATGCAAGCCCATGATGATAATGCCAGCGCCCGCCACCCATGTGAGCACATCAAGATAAGCGCGGATGATTTGCCCAAAGAGCGACGCCGTCGCGCCCAGCGCCACAAAGACGGTCGAAAAGCCCGCGACAAAGAGGAGCGCGGAGAGCGCGACATCGCGCCGGGCCGATGAGACGCCCTCATCCGACAATTCTTCGATGGTCGTGCCAGCGATATAGGTCAGATAGGGCGGCACAAGCGGCAAGACGCAGGGGCTCAGGAAAGAGAGCACCCCGGCAAAAGCAGCGGCTGGAAGCGTAACATCAGTGGCCATGAGGGGGCTTTTAGACGGTTTGGGGGAGGGCCTCAACTGGACCCTTGGGCGCGCCCTTGGTAGCTTGCCCGACTGGCCGAATCCGGGCTGTCGGAGCCGCATCGCAAGTTGATGGAAAATTTTTTGCAGCAACTCATCAATGGCGTAACGCTGGGGGCCATTTATGGCCTCATTGCCATTGGCTATACGATGGTCTTTGGCATTATCGGCATGGTCAATTTTGCGCATGGCGATGTCTTCATGCTCTCAGCCTTCATTGCGCTGATCATTTTTTTGGCCATCACGCAATTTTTTGGCGTCACCTCTTTGGGTCTTGCCTTTCTCATCGTGTTGATTGGCGCGATGGCGCTCACTGCGCTTTGGAATTGGGCGATTGAACGCGTCGCCTATCGCCCTTTGCGTGGTTCGTTTCGCTTGGCGCCGCTGATTTCTGCCATTGGCATGTCGATTTTTTTGGCCAATTTCGTGCAAGTGGCGCAAGGCCCGCGCAACAAGCCCGTGCCGCCCATGTTCACCGATGTGATCCGCGTGACGAGCGGCGGTGATTTTGATGTGACGCTGTCCTACAAGCAGATTCTCATCGTCGTGGTGACGGGCGTTTTGCTTTTGGGCTTTTGGTTTCTCGTGCAAAAGACGGCGCTCGGTCGCGCGCAACGCGCCTGTGAGCAAGATCGCACAATGGCCGCGCTGCTCGGCGTGAATGTCGATCGCACCATTTCACTCACCTTTGTGATGGGCGCAGCACTCGCTGCTGTCGCGGGCACGCTGTACATGATGTATTATGGCGTGGTGAATTTTTCCGATGGCTTTGTGCCAGGCGTGAAAGCTTTTACCGCTGCCGTGCTCGGTGGTATCGGCTCGCTGCCCGGCGCTGTGATTGGTGGTCTGCTCATTGGCCTCATCGAAACATTCTGGTCCGCTTATTTTTCATCCGATTATAAGGATGTCGCGGCTTTCTCTATTCTCGCGGTGACGCTGATCTTCATGCCGTCGGGCCTGCTCGGCCGCCCTGAGGTTGAAAAAGTCTGATGCGCGCTGGCACGACACTTACCAGCGCTTTGCGCGAGGCGGCCTTTGCGGGCCTTGTTGCGGGTGGTTTGGCTTTTCCCATTTTAGCGCTTGGTACGGAAATGGATCCCTCCAATCGTCTGGTGCTCGAACAGCGCTGGTCTTGGATGGTGATTGCGGCCGCGCTTGTTTTTGTCGGCCGCTTTTTGGT
>CAWUNF010000422.1:0-2033 GCA_963923195.1 uncultured Hyphomicrobiales bacterium
GATCCTCTCTGGTCTCGTGGGCTCGGAGATGTGTATAAGAGACAGCCATTCTTGAGAAGCAAGGGCATAAGGTTTACGCCCCCTCGCTCACAGGCAATGGAGATCGCATTCACCTGCTCAGTAAAGAATTAACGCTCGACACGCAGATCATGGATATTGTCAATCTCGTGAAATATGAGGATCTGAAAGATATTTGCCTTGTTGCACATTCTTTCGGCGGCTGGCCTACATCTGGTGCGCTCGAACATATTGCAGAGCGTGTGTCTTCACTGGTTTGGCTGGATGCTTTCAAACCAAAATCAGGCGAAAAACCAGTCGATTATATTTCTGAATTCAGCCGCAAAGCGCTGGAAGAGGCGCTGGCTCGCGGTGAAGCAGGACGCAAACCCACGCCAGCCAATACCTATTCGCAAGATGAAAAATCCTATGCGTGGATCGAGTCGAAACTCACGCCGCAGCCCAATAATATTGTTTTTCAGCCCATCACGCTGACCGGCAAATTGGAAACGGTAAAGAAGAAAACCTATATCCGCGCCCCAAAATATCCGCAGGCCGCTTTCGATAAAGCCCTTGCTGAATGTCGTGCAAATCCAAGCTGGCAGACATTTGTCAATGAAAACACCGGCCACGACGTGATGATTGATCAGCCGGAATGGCTGGCTGACATGATTCTTAAAGTGTCCTGACACCGAAATCTGCTGAAAGGTTATCAAGCATGGCAAGCCAAATCTTGCGCGGCCTCCGGCCTATTTATGTTCAAGTAATCATCGCTATTATTATTGCAACCATTGTTGGCATGGTCTGGCCCAATGTCGGGCGTTCAATGAAACCCTTGGGCGATGGCTTTATCGCTTTGCTCAAAATCATGATCGGACCCATCATCTTTACAACGGTCGTCACAGGCCTGACCCAGATTCGTGATCTTGGCCGACTTGGCCGCGTGCTTGTGAAAGCCTTTATCTATTTTGAAGTGGTCAGCACGATCGCGCTCGTGATCGGCATGGTTGCTGCTAATGTGATGGAACCCGGTGCTGGCCTCCATGCGGGCAAAGAAATCACACCAGCCATTGCGGGCTTTCAATCAAGCGCTGCAAAAGCGGGTGGCTTTGTTGAATTTCTCCTCGCCATCATTCCCAAAACATTTGTGAGCCCCTTTGCAGAAGGCGAGATTCTGCAAATCCTGATCATCTCGGTCATGTTTGGGACTGCGACACTTTTGGTGGGCGACAAGGCCAAACAAGTTATCTCTGTTGTGGCTGAATTGCAGCGGATCTCATTCCGCATGCTGAGCTTCATCATGTATCTTGCACCACTGGGTGCTTTTGGAGCGATGGCCTATACGGTTGGCCTGCATGGCGGCGCCACTCTGGTCTCTCTATTTAACCTTATTATGCTGGTCTATGCCTGCTGCATCTTCTTCGTTCTGGTCGTTCTAGGCCTCATCGCAGGTGCTTTTGGCTTTAATATTCTCAGCATTCTGCGCATGGTCCGCGAAGAATTCTTACTCGTTCTGGGAACATCATCTTCAGAAGTGGCCCTGCCCCGTCTGCTCGACAAGCTAGAACGCGCCGGCTGTGATCGCTCAATCGTCGGCCTTGTTCTGCCAACGGGCTATAGTTTCAACACGGATGGCACATCGATCTATATGTCGATGGCCGTGATCTTCATCTCGCAAGTGACCGACACGCCGCTGTCCTTAACGCAACAATTATCCATTCTGGCGATCTTGCTCTTTACATCAAAGGGCGGCGCCGCTGTCTCAGGAGCGGGCTTTGTCAAATTGGCAGCAACCTTGCAATCAAGCCAAGCGCTGCCTCTCGGCGGCCTTGGTGTTTTGATCGGCGTTGACCGCTTCATGTCAGAAGCTCGCTCAATCACCAATATGATCGGCAATGCTGTCGCAACACTTGTCATTGCCAAATGGGAAGGCGGGTTTGATCAAGCCCGCTATCATGAATTTATGAAAAATCCCAATATTGGTTCTGCTTCATCACAAGCAGAGCAAGCAGCAGCACAGCCGGCTGAATAATATA
>CAWUNF010000423.1:0-2026 GCA_963923195.1 uncultured Hyphomicrobiales bacterium
ATCCCGACATCCACGGGCGCGGCTAAGGCTGTCGGTCTGGTGCTGCCGGAACTCAATGGCAAGCTCGATGGCTCGGCCATTCGCGTGCCGACACCGAATGTCTCGGTCGTTGATCTGAAATTTGTCGCCAAGCGCGCAACGACGAAGGAAGAAGTCAATGCGGCCATCAAGGCTGCGGCGGACGGCCCGCTGAAGGGCATTCTCGGCTATACGGATGTGTCGAATGTCTCGATCGACTTCAACCATGATCCGCATTCTTCCGTGTTCCACATGGATCAGACCAAGGTGATGGAAGGCACGTTCGTGCGCATTCTCTCTTGGTATGACAATGAATGGGGCTTCTCGAACCGCATGAGCGACACGGCGGTGGCTATGGGTAAGCTTCTTTAAAATAAAACGGGCGCGTCCTTCGCAGGGCGCGCCCTTCTTCTTAGTCTAACAACAAAAAGAGTTTTGAGCATGAGCTCCTTCCGCACACTCGATCAGGCTGACGTCAAGGGAAAGCGCGTGTTGCTGCGCGTCGATCTCAATCTGCCGATGGAGAATGGCAAGATTTCGGATGCGACGCGCATTGAGCGCATTGTTCCGACGATCAAGGAACTCACTTCTAAGGGCGCGCGCGTCATTCTGCTGGCGCATTTCGGTCGCCCGAAGAATGGCCCTGATGCTGAAAACTCGCTGAAGCCTGTGGCTGCTGCTCTGCCCGAGCATCTTGGGGTTCCAGTTGCTTTCGCGTCTGATTGCATTGGCGCCGTGGCTGAAGAGGCAGTTGCGAAGCTGAAGGACGGCGAGGTTCTGCTTCTTGAAAACACCCGCTTCCATAAGTCAGAAGAAAAGAACGACAAGGATTTCGTGGCCGCTCTCGCCAAGCTCGGCGATTTCTATGTGAATGATGCCTTCTCGGCTGCGCATCGCGCCCATGCCTCGACTGAAGGTCTCGCGCATGTTCTGCCCGCTTATGCAGGTCGCGGCATGCAGGCTGAACTTGAAGCGCTGACGAAAGCGCTTGAAACGCCAAACCGCCCCGTGGCGGCGATTGTCGGCGGCGCGAAAGTTTCGACCAAGCTCGAACTCTTGGGCAATCTGTCGAAGAAGGTTGATTACATCATCATCGGTGGCGGCATGGCCAACACATTCTTGGCCGCGCAAGGCGCCAAGGTTGGCAAGTCGCTCTGCGAACATGATCTCGTCGACACGGCGCGTGAGATTGTTGCTAAGGCGAAAGACGCCAACTGCACCATCGTTCTGCCATCCGATGTTGTGGTGGCCAAAGAATTCAAAGCCCATGCGGCTTCGCGCGCGACATCAGCGCAGCAGGTCGCTGATGATGAAATGATCCTTGATGCGGGTCCGGCCTCTGTTGCGGCGGTTGAGAAAATTCTGGGCCACTGCAAGACGCTCGTTTGGAACGGTCCGTTTGGTGCTTTTGAATTGCAGCCTTTCGATGCGGCCACCAATGCTGTGGCGAAAGCTGCTGCTGCGCTCACTAAGAAAGGCGCGCTCGTTACCGTTGCTGGCGGCGGTGACACTGTGTCGGCGCTCAATCAATCAGGTGCGGCTGATAGCTTCACCTATATTTCGACGGCAGGTGGCGCATTCCTCGAATGGCTCGAAGGCAAAGTGCTGCCGGGCGTCGAGGCTCTGCGCATCAAGTAATTCAGATCTATTTTTCGGAGGGGTTTTCAAATGAACAAGGACCAACTCGCCAAAGTGGCGCAGGCCATGTGCGCACCGGGCAAGGGCATTCTCGCAGCGGATGAGAGCTCGGGCACGATCAAGAAGCGCTTTGATGCGATCGGCGTGGAATCAACCGCTGACAGCCGCCGCGACTATCGCGAGCTGATGTTCCGCACGCAGGAAGCCATGTCGCAGAATATTTCTGGCGTCATTCTCTATGACGAAACGATCCGCCAGAATGCCAAGGATGGCACGCCGCTCGTGAAAATTATTGAGCAGATGGGTTCGATCCCCGGCATCAAGGTTGATGCGGGTGTCAAGCAGCTCCCAAATTATCCGAATGAAACCA
>CAWUNF010000424.1:0-2020 GCA_963923195.1 uncultured Hyphomicrobiales bacterium
CGCGCTTCAGCCGTCGCTGCTTGCTGAAGATCAATCTTCCCTTCCCGCACAATCTAATCATCCCAAAAGCTCTTTCTGGCTGCTCTTCATCGGCTGCATTGGCGTGGTCTATGGCGATATTGGCACAAGCCCGCTTTATGCGTTTCGTGAAGCCATGATGGCAGCCGGTGCCGCGCATCATGGTGTGCAGCGCGCCGATGTGATTGGCATTCTCTCGCTGATCTTGTGGTCACTCACCATCATCGTGACGCTGAAATATGTTGTCATTCTGTTGCGCGCTGACAATGACGGCGAAGGCGGCACGCTCTCGCTGATGGCATTGGCGCAGCGCGCCATTGGTCGCCATTCAACACCTGTCTTTTTGCTCGGCGTGACGGGAGCTTCGCTGTTTTTCGGCGACAGCATGATCACGCCCGCCATTTCCGTGCTCTCAGCCGTGGAAGGATTGAAACTCGTCACGCCCGCTTTCACGCCTTATGTGCTGGCCATCACGATTGGCATTATCATTGCGCTGTTTCTTGTGCAGCGACATGGCACAGCCGCAGTCGCCACTTTTTTCGGCCCCATCATGGTCGTATTTTTTGCGCTGCTTGCATTCGGGGGCCTGCGCCATATTGCCGATGATCTCGCTATTCTCAATGCGATCAATCCCATTCATGCGCTGCGCTTTCTTGCGCAAAACGGCACCCTAGGCGTGATTGCTTTGGGCTCTGTCTTTCTCGCCGTCACGGGTGCTGAAGCACTTTATGCCGATATGGGACATTTTGGTCGCAAACCCATTCAGCTTGCATGGATTGTTCTGGTCTTTCCGGCGCTTGCTTTAAATTATCTGGGCCAAGGCGCGCTTGTGCTTGGCAATGCTGAAGCGCTCGAAAATCCCTTCTTCCTGCTCTATCCCGATTGGGCTTTGCTCACGATGGTGATCCTTGCCACCATTGCAACGATCATTGCGAGCCAAGCCGTTATTACGGGAGCCTATTCTCTCTCGCGCCAAGCGATCCAATTGGGTTTATTGCCGCGCTTGGATATTCATCACACATCAGCCGAGCAAGAGGGACAAATATATCTGCCGCAGATCAATTTAATGCTGTTGATTGGCGTGCTTTTCCTTGTCGTGCTGTTTGGCTCATCCGACAAGCTTGCCACCGCCTATGGCATTGCCGTCACCGGCACTATGGTGGTGACGGCATGTCTTGCTTTCATTGTTGTGTGGCGGCGATGGCGCTGGCATTGGCTCATGGCGGCATTTTTGATCGTGCCCTTCTTGGCCATTGATCTTGTTTTTCTCGGCGCCAATCTCGTGAAGATTTTTGAAGGTGGTTATGTGCCGCTTGGCATCGGCATTTTCTTCATGATTTGCATGTGGACCTGGATGCGCGGCACGAAAATTCTGCGCGAAAAAACATACAAAGATGACATTCCGCTCATCGAGCTCGTCAATATTCTGTCGAAGAAGCCACCGCAAACAGTCAAAGGCACGGCTGTCTTTTTGACGGGTGATCCAGAAACGGCACCCCCTGCTCTCATGCACTCGTTGAAACATTACAAAGTGCTGCATGAGAAAAATGTCATGCTGACGGTGATCAATTCCGATGCACCACGCGTGGCAGATGAAGACCGTATTCGTATGGAACCGATCAATGATCAATTCATGCGTGTCTTTATGACATTCGGCTATATGGAAGAGCCCAATGTGCCAAAAGCACTCGCGCAATGTCGCAAAATGGGATGGCGCTTCGACATTATGTCGACATCCTTCTTCGTCTCACGCCGAACACTGAAAGTGGCCCGCAATCATGCCATGCCGCTTTGGCAAGATCGGCTGTTCATTGCGCTGGCGCATAATGCAGCCGATGCGAGTTCATATTTCCAGATTCCAACCGGGCGTGTGGTGGAAATTGGATCGCAGGTGAGCGTGTAACTTCCAATCGCAAAATTCATAGACCCCCACCCCTAGCCCCTCCCCTCAAGGGGGAGGGGAATTAGGTTGCACGTGTGGGCATCAACCCTCCCCCTTGAG
>CAWUNF010000425.1:0-2007 GCA_963923195.1 uncultured Hyphomicrobiales bacterium
GCTGTCTGAAAATATCCTTTTGTCACGTCATGCCACAGGCGAAGTGACACGCGGCATGTCGATCGATGTGGCGGCTGCGAAAGCGCTGGCGCGTGCAATTATTCAAAGTTTTGATGTGCGCATGTCGGGCGATGATCCGGCTGCGCGCACTTTGTCTGGCGGCAATTTGCAAAAGTTTTTGGTGGGGCGCGAAGTGTCGCGCACGCCATGCGTCTTGGTTTTGAACCAGCCGACATGGGGCGTGGATGCGGCAGCCTCTGCAGATATTCGCCAGAGGCTCATTGATCTTGCCCGCCAAGGCGCTGCGGTTCTCGTCATTTCTCAAGATCTCGATGAATTGTTTGAAATTGCGGATCGTATTGCTGTCATTCATCAAGGTGAAGTGAGTGGACCACGTCTAACGCGCGAAGTGACGCGTGAAGATATTGGCTTGTTAATGGCAGGTGCCCAATCGCGCGGGGAGGAGGTCTCCCATGCGTCTTGAATTGCAGCGCCGGGCGGTGCAGTCGCCCGTGATTGAATTTTTAGCGCCGCTCTTTGCTATTGGCGCTGCCGTTTTGATTGGCGGGGCCATGTTATCTGCCATTGGCAAATCGCCAGCGCAAGCATTCTTTGTCTATTTCGTCGAGCCTTTTAGCGATGCGTGGTCCTTGCAGGAATTGGCTGTCAAAGCAGCGCCACTCATTCTCATCGCCTCGGGGCTTGCCTTTTGTTACCGCGCCAATCTTTGGAATATTGGCGCAGAGGGACAATTTGTCATTGGTGGTCTTGTTGGCGGGACGATTGCCGTTGTGACACATGGCGCAGACCATGCGCTTGGCGGCTATTGGATTTTGCCAGCTATGCTGGTGGCTGGAACATGTGCAGGTATTCTCTATGCAATGATCCCGGCTTTGTTGCGGGTCAAACTGGGTGCGTCAGAAATTTTAACCAGTCTCATGCTGGTCTATATTGCCGAAATCACGCTCGACTATTTTGTGCGCGGGCGTTTGCGTGATCCAAAAGGGTTCAATTTTCCGCAAAGCGTTCCCTTTGAAGATATTGCGCGTCTACCTTTTTTGACGGAAGGCGAGCGTTTGCATAGCGGTATTCTCTTTGCGCTTGCCGCTGTCTTTGTGGCGAGTCTCATTTTCCGCCGAACGCTTTTCGGTTTTGATGTGAAACTGGTGGGATCAGCCCCCAAAGCTGCACGCTTTGCAGGTTTCAGCCAAGGGCGTTTGACCTTTGCAGTCTTTGCCATTTCAGGTGGCGCGGCAGGACTTGCGGGCGTGTGTGAAGTGGCTGGACAAATCGGACAATTGCAGCCGGTCATTTCGCCAGGCTATGGCTTTTCAGCGATCATTGTTGCTTTCTTAGGTCGCTTGCAACCTTGGGGCATTTTCTGGGCAGGGCTTGTTTTGGCGCTCACCATTATTGGTGGAGAAAATGCCCAGATCGCCATGAAAGTGCCGCTTGATATGACGCGCGTTTTTCAAGGCACATTGCTCATGTGTGTGCTCGCAATGGATGTGTTGACGCGCTATCGCCTGCGGCTTGTGTTGCGGAGGCCGGCATGACACTCACCATGTTAGAGCTCGTGCTCTTTACCATTTTGACGGCGGCGACACCTTTGGTGATTGCCGCTATTGGTGAATTGGTGACCGAGCGTTCAGGCGTTCTCAACCTTGGTGTTGAGGGCATGATGATTGCAGGTGCAGCCTGTGCTTTTGCTATTGCCATTGTCACGGGTTCAACAGCGCTTGGCATTTTGGCAGGTATCAGCGCTGGTATGGTTTTGTCGGCCGTTTTTGCGGTGCTGGTGATTTTTCTAGCTGCCAATCAAGTGGCAACAGGTTTGGCACTTACTATTTTAGGAACTGGTCTGGCGGGCCTTGTGGGGTCAGGCTTTATCGGTTTGAAACGTGAGGCGGCTGTCCATCTTTCCATTCCAGTGCTGAGCGATCTGCCGCTGATTGGCAAATTGCTTTTCAGTCATGATCTCTTTGTCTATCTGGGCTGGGTCTTGGT
>CAWUNF010000426.1:0-2000 GCA_963923195.1 uncultured Hyphomicrobiales bacterium
AAGCCTCACGTGTGGCCTCTGGATTGCCGCGTCGGCCTACGGCCTCCTCGCAATGACGAGTTACTTCATCAGTTTGATCAACCCGCGCGCGAGCTCCACGAATGTGCCCGGTGTTTGCGCTTTCTCCACCCTCATGGCGAGCGCGGCATAACGATCTGGGCGCATCAGCACCAAAATATTTTTAGCCCGCGTTGCAATCTCTCCAAAATGATTGTCGAGATCACGCCCCTGCACGATGCCCTCATACACTTTGGGGTCAAGATTGATCTTCTGCGGGACAATGGCGATGCGCTGCACCGAGCCAAGGCCCAAAGCTGAAGCCTCAACAGAAGCCGCCAGCGCCTGCGCATCTTCGCCAATGGCAAGAATGGCAAAACCATCGCCTGCGACATCATCCAAACGCAAGCGCGCGCGATCATGCGTTTCAAGAATGGCTTGCGGCAACATGCGGCCTGATAATTTCAAGCCGCCATCAGCGGCAATGAAACCATCGGAATAAAAAGGCTTGGGCTTATATTTCATCTGCGCAAAATAAGCGTGAACCGGCGGCACAAGTTTCGCGGCCAAGCGAAACGCATTTTGCACGAAAAAGGCCTGACGTTCCGAGGTCGGCATCATAATGCGACCCATATTCATCGCGAGTTCAATCAAAGCCCAAGCATGGGGTTCACGCTCGCGCTGATAAGTGGTGAGCAATCCAGGCTCCATCACACCTTTCACAACAGCCGCCAATTTCCACGCCAGATTATGCGCATCACGCAGACCTGAATTCATCCCCTGCCCTGCAAAGGGTGGCGACAAATGTGCGGCATCACCTGCCAAATAAATGCGCTTGGAATTCCACCGATCTGCCTTGCGCGCATGGAATGTATAGACTTGACGGCGCACAACGGGTGAATCCGCATCTGGCCCCGCAGCCGCAAGCAGATCGCGCACAAATTCTGGGGAAGCCGCGCGCTCTTCATCTTCGCCTTCATGCAGCATGAATTCATAACGGCGAATGCCACCGGGACCGGGCAGCGTGATGAAAGGACGTTTGGGATCACACATGACACGCGTTTGGCGCATCCGCTCTTGGGTGGAGGCCAGATCAACAATGATCCATTTCTGATGATAAGTAGAGCCCACCAGATTGGCGCCAATCACTTTGCGCAAGGTGGAACGCGCACCATCCGCACCAACCACATAAGAGGCTTCCACCACGACATCCGCGCCTGCATGACGCAAGCGCAAGACAACGCCACTTTCATTTTCCGTGACGCTCTCGCATTCATGCTCAAAAAGCTGCATCACTTGGGGATAGCGCGCCAAATGTTCGCGCAAAGTCGCTTCTAGCTTTGGCTGCGTGAAAGCATTGCGGCGGGGAAAGCCATATTCGCGCGTGGTCGGCTCCACCTTGGCAAAGCAAATACCTGCAGGCGTAAAATAGTTTGAGCCATAATCCAGCGCGACATTTTCAATCACTTCGCGATCAAGCTTGATGGCTTGCATGGTGCGCAAAGCTTCATCATCAATCGAGACAGCACGCGGCTGCGTGACCGTCGTTGCATTGCGCTCAATGAGGATCACTTTCACACCGGCTTGGCCCAGCAAATGCGCAATGGTCATGCCTGTCGGGCCGGAGCCAACAATCGCCACATCGCAGGTGAGTGTTTTGCCAGCACTCATGCCAAATTTCCTTCTTTCATGTCATGAGCCGCACGCAGACGCTTTTCCCATTCCATTGCAGCCGACATTAAAAATGCACGCAGGCGCTCTTCACGTGCGCCCGCCAAACGATGACTTTCAACCACCAGCGACAGAGATGCGACCAAACCGTCTTCTTCATAGACAATAGGCACAGCAAGGCCTGCCAAGCCTTCATCAATCTCGCCACGGCCCAAGCAAAAGCCCGCGCGACGCAGGGCGGCCAATTCATCGCGCATCCTATCAGCCGCCTCACGGCCAATCAGTTTCACCAAGCGTTTCGCTGGCAAGCGCGCGAGAATGGCTTTGGATGT
>CAWUNF010000427.1:0-1979 GCA_963923195.1 uncultured Hyphomicrobiales bacterium
GCGCAATATAGTCAAATCCAAAGCGACCTTTGACACAGAGCCGATTGTGATTAGCAGGCCCATCGCGCCCCACAGCATTGACGATTTTGTCGTCTTTCACTTCATAAGTGACCTGACAGCCAACGCCGCAATAGGGGCAAAGTGAATCGACGGTTTTGTCTGGTGTGATCGCGCGCTTTTGCGTCTCATCCATCAGGCTCGCCGGCATTAATGCCCCGGTCGGACAGGCTTGCACGCATTCTCCGCACGCCACGCAAGTCGACGCGCCCATCGGATCATCAAAATCAAAGACGATTTTGGCTTTGTCATGCCGATAGGCCATGCCAATCACATCATTGACCTGAACTTCGCGGCAGGCGCGCACACAAAGTCCGCATTGGATGCAAGCGTCCAGATTAACGCGCATGGCGGGATGGCTTGCATCCGTCGCATCTGTTTTTTGTTTGGCAGGGAAACGGCTGGCGCACACGCCAGTCAGATCAGCTTGTTTCCAAAAGCTGGCTTGTGGATCATGCGCATGGTCATGAGCAGGCTGATCTGCAATTAAAAGTTCCATCACCAAAGCGCGTGACTTTTCGGCGCGCGCGCTGTTGCTCGAAACCTCCATGCCCTCGCTCGGCATGCGGCGACAGGAGGGCGCGAGCACACGCTCGCCTTTAATCTCCACCATACAGGCGCGGCAATTGCCGTCAGGTCGATAGGAATGGGCATCGCGGTGACAAAGGTGAGGAATATCTGTTCCCACACGTTTGGCGACCTGCCAGATGGTTTCGCCCGCTTGCGCTTCGACCTCTTGGCCATTGAAGAAAAAGCAAATGGTCTCACTCATGCGCTTGTCTCCGCAAAGAGATGCGGGAAATGTTGGATGAGCGATTGCACGGGATTAGGTGCGGCTTGTCCCAAGCCACAAATGGATGAATCGCGCATGACTTGCGCAAGATCATTTAACAAAGCGAGATCCCATGTTTCGCTTTGCATAAGCTGTAGAGATTTGGCTGTGCCGAGACGACAGGGCGTGCATTGACCGCAGGATTCGTCAGCAAAGAAAGCCATGAGGTTGCGCGCCGCTGCCTTTAAATCATCCTTGTCTGAGAGCACAATGATGGCAGCCGATCCGATAAAACATCCGTGTTTTTCGAGCGTGCCAAAATCGAGCGGTATATTTGCAAGCGAAGCCGGCAGAATGCCCCCTGATGCACCGCCTGGCAGATAGGCTTGTAAAATATGGCCATCTTCCATGCCGCCGCAATAGCCGTTGAGAAGTTCTGCAAGTGTAAGCCCAGCAGGCGCAAGCTTCACACCTGGGTTTTTCACGCGGCCTGAAACAGAATAATGGCGCAGACCCAAAGCACCATTGCGACCTTGCGCGCGCCACCAATCGGCGCCTTTTTCTAGAATTTCGCGAATGAAAAATAAGGTTTCGACATTATTGGTGAGCGTTGGGCGGCCAAATAGACCGGATTGAAACGGCAAAGGCGGGCGCTGGCGCGGATAGCCGCGCTTTCCCTCAAGTGATTCAATAAGCGCTGATTCCTCGCCGCAGACATAAGAGCCAGCGCCACGGCGCAAATGAATATGCGGCCAATGATCAGGGAGTTTTGCGATTTCTTGCGTGAGCGTCGCCCGTAGGCCGGCATATTCATCGCGCAGATAAAAAAAGATTTCATCCGCGCCGACAATCTCGGCGCCCATCAAAGCGCCTTCTAAAATGCGATGCGGATCACGCTCGAGAAGATAGCGATCTTTAAAAGTTCCCGGCTCGCCTTCGTCAGCGTTCACAATCATGGCCTTGCGGCCATTCATGCCCTTTACAGCGCGCCATTTGCGCGCGACTGGAAAGCCCGCACCGCCCATGCCGCGCAGGCCTGATTGATCCAGCAGTTCAAGAAAAGATGACGCCTTTTGCTGATCCTTGCGCAGGGATTGGTAAAGCGCATAACCGCCTTGCGCGCAGTAAGCAGCATAGTCAATTGCGCAAA
>CAWUNF010000428.1:0-1978 GCA_963923195.1 uncultured Hyphomicrobiales bacterium
TTATTCTGATTTGGGCTTCGCTTCTGCCGTTCTATCAAACGGTGCGCGCATCGGCTTTTAAGCTTTTGAGCTTTAAACATTACATCCGCATTTTTGAATCAGATCGTTATCTCTCGCTGCTCGGCAATACGGTCATGGTGGCTATTGTCACAGCAACCATTGTCATGGTGCTAACGGCCATTGCCGCATGGTTGAGTGTGCGCAAATTGCCGGGTGCGCGCACAGTTGATCAATTGGGCACTGTGCCACTGGTTTTTCCGGGCATTGTGCTGGGCGTGGGCGTGATGCAATTTTTCCTCGCTATGCCGATTGGCATTTACGGGACGATTTGGATCATCGTCTGGGCCTTTCTCATCAATTATCTGCCCTATGGCATTCGCTATTCTTATGCGGGCATGTTGCAA
This sequence comes from uncultured Hyphomicrobiales bacterium, assembly GCA_963923195.1. Classification (GTDB taxonomy): domain Bacteria; phylum Pseudomonadota; class Alphaproteobacteria; order Rhizobiales; family Beijerinckiaceae; genus Terripilifer. Next base: position 405 of record CAWUNF010000428.1, read on the forward strand.
GTGCATCGCGAATTGGAAGAGGCGGCGGCTGTCTCTGGCGCGTCACCTTTCCTCGCCTTTCGGCGTGTTGTTTTCCCGCTGCTGGCGCCCTCACTTGTGGCGGGTTGGCTTTTTATTTTCTTGCTCGCCACACGCGTGCTGACTTTGCCTGTGCTTTTGTCGGGCCCCTCTTCGCAGACAATGGCTGTGGCTATGTTTGATTTGTGGAGCAATGGGCAGGGGCCGGAACTGGCTGCACTTGGCCTCTTATGGAGCCTTGCGATGACGGCAGTGGCTTTGATCTTCTATTTCTTCGCGCGGCGCTCAGGCGTTGGGCTTTACGGACAGGGTTGATGGATCATGAGTGAGAATAAGACGCAGACACAACTGCGCGCAGGCGCCACAAAAGTCGAAGCGCTGCTCAATCCAAAAAATGTCGTCATCATTGGTGCGACCGATAAGCCCGGCAATTGGCCACAACGTGTGTGGCGCAATCTCAAACGTTATGGCTATCAAGGCTCCATCTTTCCTTACAATCCGACACGCGAGACCGTGTGGGAGACGCGCTGCTATCGTTCTTTCGCAGAATTGCCAGAAAAGCCCGATCATCTCGTGGTGCTGGCGCCTGCCAAAGCTGTGCCCAATCTCTTGCGTGATGGGGCGGCCGCAGGCGCGCGTTCAGCGACCGTGATGACATCGGGCTTTGAAGAATCAACAGAGGCCGATGGTCAAGCTTTGGCTGACGATTTGCGCAAGGCCATTGAGACAACGGGCCTTGCTGTTTCTGGCCCCAATTGCTTGGGCAATTTTAATGCGGCCATCAATTTCTTTTCCATGCCCGATGATCGCCAGCAAAAGCTCGCGCATGGGCCTGTCGTGGTGCTTGGTCAATCAGGCGGCATTGTCATGGCGATCAAGCGCTCGCTCGAAGAGCGTGGCGTGGATACGCAAGCCTCGATCACGAGTGGCAATGAAACGGGTCTGACGACGGCCGATTATATTGCTTATTTCGCGGGTGTGGCTGATGTGCGCGTCATCTCCTGCTATTTGGAAAGCGTGCATGATGGCGATGCTTTCTTGGAGGCTCTGCGCATGGCGCGCAAGGCTGGAAAACATGTCGTCATTATGAAACTTGGCGCTTCGGATGCGGGGCGTGCGGCAGCAGCGGCACATACGGGCGCGCTTGCCGGCTCGATGGAAGCTTTTGATGCTGTGGCGGGGCGTGCAGGCGCTATTCGCGTCGGCAATTTGGATGAAATGGTCGAAGCGGTTGAATTCCTCGTTCATGCACCGGCCCCGCAAGGCAAGCGTCTGGGCTCGATTACATTTTCAGGCGGTATGCGCGGCCTTTTGCTCGATGCAGCAGAAGCGGCGGGCATGGCCTATCAGCCTTTGTCAGATGCGACGCGCAAGAAGCTTGAAGAGATCCTCTCGGTTGGGTCCATTATTGGCAATCCGCTCGATGCGGGCTTTGCCGCTTTGTCGAGTGAAGGCGCTTATTTGCGCTGCGTTGAAATTCTGCTCGATGATCCCGATATTGATATTCTTCTCTTGCAAGAAGAATTGCCGCGCGGGCCAGGCACAGAGCGCAAAGA
>CAWUNF010000429.1:0-1973 GCA_963923195.1 uncultured Hyphomicrobiales bacterium
TCATGATCTCCCAAAAAGGCTCTCTGGCCTTTGTCGTATGAGATTGTTACCCTGAGCAAAAGAGAAAAACAAACGGCCAAAGAATGACCTCCGCCGATCAGCCCCTGCCCCACCGCGAAATCTTATTCATTGTCTTTGGGGTGCTTTTATCCGTCTTTTTGGGTGCGCTCTCGCAAAGCATTACAGCGAGTGCTTTGCCAACCATTGGCCGCGCGCTCAATGCCACGGGCGATCTGTCTTGGATCATCACCTCCTATATGTTGACCCAAACGGCCGCGACCCCGCTATTTGGCAAATATTCCGACACGCATGGCCGCAGCAAAGCCATGCAATTGGCGCTCTCGATTTTCGTCATAGGTTCGATTGCCTGTGCGCTGGCCCCCAATATTGCTACGCTCGTGGCAGCGCGCGCTTTGCAAGGCATTGCTGCAGGCGGGCTCACAGCCATTCCCATGACGGTGTTGGGCGATCTCGCGCCACCCAAAATGCGCGCGCGCTATTACACTTACTTTTCGATGACCTATATTACTGCGGGCGCGATGGGCCCTGCACTTGGTGGTTTCTTTGCCGAATTTATCCATTGGTCGGCAATCTTTTGGTTTGGTGTGCCTCTTGGCGTGATCGCCATTTTCATCACGCGCCATGTGTTGAAACGTCTGCCGCCCTATCATCGTCATCACAAGCTTGATCTTGCGGGCGCCATTTTGATTGTCTTGGCGAGCCTCACATTCATGTTTGTCTTCACCGCAGGGGGCAAAACCTATGCGTGGAACGCGCCGCAAATTCTCATTCCTGCGCTCGCCTCTCCCTTGCTTTGGGTGGCTTTTGTGATGCGCCAAAGACAGGCGGAAGAGCCGCTTCTGCCACTTGGCATTATTGCCAATCCCATCGTGCGCTGGGCGATTATTTCCAATGCTTTTGGTTGGGGCGCTGCCATTGGGCTCAACATTTATTTGCCGATCTGGTTGCAGACGATTGGCGGTAAGGGGCCAGCGGAATCGGGCCTCTCGCTGATGATCTTGATGATCATGCTCAATCTTGGCGCTTTGGTGAGCGCTCAAATCACGGCGCGCATCACCCATTATAAACGCCCGCCAATGGTCGCGCTTGTCATTTGCATGGGCTCGACTTTGTGGATGGCATGGCACGCGCAAGGCATGAGCTTTTGGGAATTGCAAATGGCCGTGGGCCTCTTTGGCTTTTGCTTTGGGCCTGTTGCACCTGTCACATCGGTCGCCATGCAAAATACGGTGGCGCAGCATCAATTGGGAACAGCGGTGGGCGCCATGCAATTTGGGCGCGGGCTTTTGACAACTTTCGTCGTTGCGCTTTTTGGCGTGATCGTGCTGCATGTTTTACCAGATGCAACGAGCGCTGGCGCAGAGGCGCTGAAAAATGCCGCCTCGCGTGAAGAGGCCATTGCCGCTTTCCGCACTTTATTCTTGGCAACGACGGGCTTGCTCGGCCTTTCCCTCATCACACTCATTCTGATGGAAGAACGCCCGCTCTTGACGAAGCATAAGGAATAAAGCGCACGCGCTCCCTGCCGTCATTGCGAGGAGCAAAGCGACGCGGCAATCCAAATGGAGCAAACTCAAATAGCAAAGCAGCCGTCGGTTGCATTTTTTCTGGATTGCCGCGTCAGCCCTGCGGGCTTCCTCGCAATGACGGGATAAAAATCACTCATTGCGCCAATGGTGCCACCTGCCATTTGCCATGATGATCAAAAGCGCGCCACCTCCCTGCCGTCATTGCGAGGAGCGAAGCGACGCGGCAATCCAGATCAAGCGGCCAATACGCGCCGCAGGCACGGTCATTCTGGATTGCTTCGCTCCGCTCGCAATGACGGGATTAAAGCGGCACATGGATCATGTGCATCCTAACTGCCATAAGACATGATGAAGTGAAACACCGCCCTCTCCCCGCCGTCATTGCGAGGAGCGAAGCGACGCGGCAATCCAGAAAATGAAAAT
>CAWUNF010000430.1:0-1970 GCA_963923195.1 uncultured Hyphomicrobiales bacterium
TTTCTCACACGAACAGACAAAAAGCCGGTTTTCGGCAGACATTCAGGCGCACTCCCTTGCTGTTTGGGTAGATAGACCGCCGGACGCGGCTTTGACAGCCTCCTGAGGCGGCTCAGGGCGCAAGCGGAGATGAATATTTCCGTGAGGGGCGTGGGGAATGTGCTTGACTTTAGGACGATAGTCCTATATATTCCTTCCATTCTCCCGAGCTGTGCTGCAAATCCATCCCGTCGGTTGTAACGGCCCTTTGCCTTGACTGCGCGTGGAAGGCGATTACCTGCTTCGTCATCCCAAAGAGTTGAGCCATGCCCATCGACACGCCTGCCCTTGATCTGCCGCCCGGATTTACCGGGGTCGCTTTGCGCGAGCATGGTGATGCTTTTGCTCATGCGCAGACCATTGCTGCGGAAGCGGGGGCGGGCACGCTGGTGCATGTGCGCCGTTATGATCTCATCGAATTTGCGGTGGTGTTGGAGCCCGATGAGCCGCTCGCTTCAGCGCGGCGCGCGCATTATGCGAGCATGGTCGCTATGGCGGATGCGATTGCCGCTCATTGTCCACCTGAGCGCATGGTCGAATTTAAATGGCCGGATACGATCCTCTTTGATGGTGGCTTGATTGGCGGCGCGCGTCTCGCCTGGCCGCAGAGCTGCGCAGAAGACCAAGTGCCCGATTGGCTCGTGACGGGATTGATTTTGCGGACAGCCGATCTCGCACATGTCGAGACCGGTCTGGTGCCGGGTGCTGTGTCGCTTCTCTCAGAAGGATTTGAGCTGATCGATACGGAAATGCTGATTGGCTCTTACGCGCGCCATTTGATGACGCATTTTGATCGCTGGAAGGAACGCGGCTTTAAATCTGTGGCGCAGGATTTTTTTGCACGCATGCCAGCCAAGAAAGCCGGCGAGCGCCGCGCGATTGATGGCAATGGCGATCTGCTTTTGCATGCGCCGCTGGATAAGGGCCCCGCAGAGCGCGTGGCTTTCTTGCCCGCGTTACAAGCCGAGAGCTGGTATGATGTAGAAAATGGCGCACCAAAATTTCAGGCGGGCCTGTGATGAAGCTGCCGCGCACTTTGCGTCTTGATGCGTCCGACACCTTTGTCTTTGCCAATGCGGCAGAGGCCGGTGAATGGGCGGTGTCGGGCTCATTTATGTTTTTCGACTGCGATCTGGATACGCTGGGGCCGAAAGATCGCGCGGCTTTGCGTGCGGGCTTTTTGGGCACGTCCTCTTTCGGTTGGTCAACTTTGGCGGTGGTGACGCCGATCTCTGAAGACGAGCGTAGAAGCGTGGTCGAGAGCCTCGCACAATTCATTCATGACAAGATGGGCGCGCCTTCGTTGGAAGCGGCGCGCGCGGCTGCGGAAGAAGAAATCGCTTTTGCAGCTTCCATCTGCGATCATCCGGAAGGCACGGTGCTCGCTGTGCAGCGTGGGATTGAAGAGGGTGAAATCCGCGAGCGGTTTCGCACGCTTCACCAAAAGGCCCGCGAGAAGGGGGCAGACTCGCTCCATGCGCAGGCGCGCGCTTTCACTTTTGTCGAGAGCGAAGGTGAAGAGAGCGCGATTGAAGAACATGTCGATTTGATCGGCCTGATGAAAGACAAAGCGTCATGAGAGAATTTTGGGTTTCTTCCGGTCATCATCTCGTGCGCCGTGCCGATCATGGCGGGCTTGTTGCCACGCCTGAATGGATGATGGCCTATTTGGCGCGCCCCGAATTATTGCCGCCCGATGATGCTTGCGAGGCTGAGCGCGCATTGCATGCGAGCCTCATGGCAGATCCGTTCCGCCAAGTGCGTGCGGCGGAGGTTGATGCAATTGCTGACCCGGACGGCAAAGAAAACTGGCAATTCATGCTGGCCTTTCGTGATCGCATTTTGAAGGCGCCCTCGCTTGAAGCCGCCTATCTTGATTTTGCCAAGCATGGTGCAGATGGCGTGCCGCCGATCTTTTTGTCGCAGCTTGT
>CAWUNF010000431.1:0-1969 GCA_963923195.1 uncultured Hyphomicrobiales bacterium
CACTTCCACTTGCGGCACGCCGCGTGGTGCTGGCGGAATGCCAACCAGATCGAACTGGCCGAGCATCTTATTGTCGGCCGCCATTTCACGCTCGCCTTGGAAGACGCGGATCGTCACAGCCGTCTGATTATCTTCAGCGGTGGAGAAGACCTGGCTCTTCTTGGTCGGGATTGTCGTGTTGCGGTCGATGAGGCGTGTGAACACGCCACCCAAAGTTTCAATGCCGAGCGAGAGCGGCGTGACGTCGAGGAGCAGCACGTCCTTCACATCACCCTGCAACACGCCTGCCTGAACCGCCGCGCCAATGGCCACGACTTCATCCGGGTTCACGCCCTTATGCGGCTCTTTGCCGAAGAAGCTTTTGACGATCTCTTGCACTTTCGGCATGCGGGTCATGCCGCCAACGAGCACGACTTCGTTGATTTCAGATGCCGACACGCCAGCATCCTTCAGCGCCTTTTTGCAAGGCTCAATGGTGCGCTGAATGAGATCATCGACAAGCGCTTCAAACTTCGCGCGCGTCAGCTTCAGGGCCAGATGCTTCGGGCCTGTCGCGTCTGCAGTAATGTAGGGCAGGTTGATATCTGTCTGCGTCGCTGAGGAGAGTTCAATCTTGGCCTTTTCAGCAGCTTCCTTGAGGCGCTGCAGAGCGAGCTTGTCCTTCTTCAGGTCAATGCCTTGCTCTTTCTTGAACTCATCCGCGAAATATTCCACGAGGCGCATGTCGAAATCTTCACCGCCGAGGAATGTGTCGCCATTGGTGGATTTCACTTCAAACACGCCATCGCCGATTTCGAGGATCGACACGTCGAATGTGCCGCCGCCGAGATCGTAAACGGCAATCGTGCCCGAGCCCTTTTTGTCGAGACCGTAAGCAAGCGCTGCTGCGGTTGGCTCGTTGATGATGCGCAGAACTTCAAGACCAGCGATCTTGCCGGCATCTTTGGTCGCCTGGCGCTGCGCGTCATTGAAATAAGCAGGAACGGTGATGACGGCCTGCGTCACTTGCTGGCCCAAAAATGCTTCCGCCGTTTCCTTCATCTTCTGAAGCGTGAAAGCCGAAATCTGCGAGGGCGAATATTGCTTGCCGTCCGCATTGACCCAAGCATCGCCATTGCCGCCCTTCACGATCTGATAGGGGACGAGCGACATGTCCTTCTGCGTCATCGGATCTTCAAAGGTGCGGCCGATGAGGCGCTTGATCGCAAAGAAGGTGCGCTCCGGATTGGTCACAGCCTGACGCTTGGCCGGCTGGCCAACGAGGCGTTCGCCATCATCCGTGAAAGCAACGATAGACGGGGTGGTGCGGGCGCCTTCGGCGTTTTCAATCACCTTCGGCGTGGTGCCGTCCATCACGGCAACGCAGGAATTGGTGGTGCCGAGGTCGATACCGATGACTTTAGCCATTGAACTCATCCTTTCTGTGGCGGAACCCACGGACCCCGAAGCGATCCGATCTGGCCCGGTGGCGCCAATGGCAGCCGTGCCGGTCCGGGTCCCCGAATTGGTTACGCTAGATAAAGAGCGGGGGAGGCCGTTCTGATGAGCGGGATATGGGAACGGCTCATCGGCCCTGCAAGACGTAGCAGGGGGCGAAAAATGCGTCATTGCGAGGAGGCCCTCAGGGCCGACGCAGCGATCCAGAAAAAAGGCGGGCCGAGGCCCGCCTAGACTGGATGGCGCAACGCTCCGCTCGCAATGACGAGGAAGGGGCGGGAGGGGGACTCCGTCCGGCTAGACCCGGTTGACCGTCAGCCCCAGCTTTGGCGGCTTGTTGAGGGTCTGGAAGATCACGCAATAGCGCTCAGTCAGCTTAATCAGGCTGTCGATCTTGTCTTGGGGCGCGTCTGTATCAATGTCGAAGGACAAGCGGATTTCGCGGAAGCCGACGGGAGCTTCCTTATCGACGCCCAAAGTGCCACGGAAATCGAGGTCGCCCTCAGCCTTAACCGTGCCGGCCTTCAGCGGG
>CAWUNF010000432.1:0-1963 GCA_963923195.1 uncultured Hyphomicrobiales bacterium
GCAAAGAAAGTGATCGACACGATGAGTGAGGCATAGCCCGGCACATCAATGCCGTGGAAGATCGTCTGCAAAATATAATAGACCGCCATTGCCAGCGAAAAGACGGACACGCCAAGGCCAATATAGGTCCAGATTTTCAAAGGCAGTGTCGAGAAGGACATGAGCCCATCGAGCGCAAAGCGCGTCAGCTTGCCGTAAGAAAATTTGGTTGTGCCCGCGTGGCGCTCGGCAACTTCAAACGGCACGCCGATGGATTTGAAACCAATCCAAGCATAGAGGCCTTTTGAAAAGCGTGCGCGCTCGCCCATGCTTTTCAAAGCTTCCACCGCTTGACGGTCGAGCAGGCGGAAATCGCCAGCCCCATCGGGCAAGCCCGTTTCGCCAAAAGTTTCGAAAATGGAATAGAAGCGGCGCGTCAACATGCGGCGCAAAGGCGAGTCCGCATTGCGATCCACACGCGTGCCATAAACATTCTTATAGCCTTCGCGCCAACGCGCGACAAATGTCTCGATCACTTCTGGTGGATGCTGCAAATCTGCATCAATAATGACGACCGCTTGGCCGCGTGCATGGTCAAGCCCCGCAGCAATGGCAATCTCTTTGCCAAAATTGCGGCTGAAGGAGACAGCGCGGCAGCGATGGTCCAGCGCATGAAGCGCGCGTAGCTTCTCCATGCTCTTGTCGGAAGAGCCATCATCGACAAAGAGGATTTCATGCGAGGCGGCGACACGCTCCAGCACAGGCACAAGCCGGGCAACGAGGGCCTCGAGATTATCGGCCTCGTTATAGACAGGAACGATCACGGAAAGCTCCGGAGTTCCCAAAGGGCTGCCGCTGGACATGTTCATGCCGTTTGATCTGCCGTCCCGTTCTAGACCGGTCCCAACCGGCTCCCTTGGATGCCTATTGCGGTAGGGGCTTTTGTGCAAGGTTTTGTGCAAATTCCCCCGCAGGTTTAAGATGAGCGCTCTCTCTTGAACCGGACCTGAACATGCCTTCCCGCCCCCTCACCATATGCGCCGATGATTATGGCCTCACGCAGGCGGTCACGGGCGGCATTTTGGAGGCCATTGAGGCTGGGCGGCTTCATGCCACAGGCGCCATGACCACAAGGCCCTATTGGAGGGTTGCGGCGCGTGATCTTGCAAGTCTGGGTGAGGGTGTTGAAGCGGGTCTTCATCTCGACCTCACTTTGGGCCCTGCACTGACAGGTCTGAAAAGCCTCACACGCAATGGCCGTCTGCCATCTATTTTGCAGATGATCCGCATGGCCCATGCCGGCCAATTGCCGGAGGCTGAATTGCGCGCGGAGATCGGCGCGCAGATCGATGCATTCGGCTCGTATTTTGGACGCGCGCCCGCATTCATTGATGGGCATCAGCATGTGCATATGCTGCCGGGCATTCGTGATTGGCTTTTGGACGAGGCGACGAAACGCGGATTGGCCGGAAAAATTTGGATGCGCGACAGCGCTGATCGCATGAGCCGCATTTTAACGCGCGGCGTTGAAGTGCCCAAAGCCATGACAGTGGCGCTGGCAGGACGCGGTTTTGGTGAGCGCGCGCGTGCATCTGGTTTTGTCACCAATGAAGGTTTTGCGGGCTTTTCAGCTTTTGATCCGCGCCGCGATTATGCGGCCGATTTCGCCCGCTTTTTGGCAGCACCCGGTGCGCGCCATTTGATCATGTGTCACCCCGGCCGCGTCGATGCGGAATTGGAGCGGCTTGATCCCGCGACTTATTCGCGTGAGCAGGAATTGGAATTTCTGCTGTCAGATCGCTTTGCGGATGTGCTGGCACGCGCGCCTGTGACAGGAGCATAGTTGAAGCCCCATTGGGGGCGATTGAATAGGCCCGCCGCGCTTGAGGCTGATTCGGCGGCATTGCAGCGCAAACTTCGCAAGGCGGGCGTCCCGAAATGGAACAGTTTTGCGTAAATACCAAGCAAAACAAGGCTTTTCTTG
>CAWUNF010000433.1:0-1955 GCA_963923195.1 uncultured Hyphomicrobiales bacterium
CAGCAGCGGCACGGGCTCCGTGTTGCGCGTATCAAAAATGCGCGCGACGAAATCAGCGCCCGCATCCTTTTGCTCAATGAACAAAGCCTTGGGCCAGCGCCTTTGCATATCAGCGAGCGCATCCGCGCGATCATCTGCAAAGCCGAGCCCTGCTAAAGCGCCATCGCAGACAAGCGCGATCACCTCGCCAAAGGGCGTCTTGTGAAAAGCGTAAGTGAAAGGCAGGCGAGAGGCTACAAAAGCTTCGCGTGAGAGAAAGCGTGTGGTGACGCGCTCACTCATGATGATAGCGCGGTCCGCGCCGCGCTTCAGCAAGGGCGAAAGACAGATCCCGCGCAAATTGCTCTTTGCGATCCGGGTCCAGATAGCGCGCGACTTCCACGCTTGCGCCGCGCGAGGTCACGGCAAGCTTTTGCAAGCCGAATTCCTCATCTTCTTCTTTTTCCAAGCGCACCCATAGCGGATTGAAAGAATAATCCGCCCGCGCGCCTTGGGCCGAAACTTTCGCGAGATGCAGTTCGAGCGGCGTTACGCTCACATCTTCATAGGCTTTTGCGTCACGATAATTGGCACGGAAGGCAAAATAAAAGAGGAGCACATCAAGCCCCATAAAGCCCATGACCGGCCAAGCGCCCAAAAAAATAAAGGGCAAAGCTGTGACAAATGCTGCACCCGCAAAGATCAACAAGAGCAGGCGGAAATTGGCATGGCTGAGCGAGCGATGCGGGGTGAGCCGCGCCGAAAACAATGTCTTCTCAACGGGTGACATCTGATCCACTGAAAAGGCCTCGCCTTGCGGGGCGCCTCGCTTTTGCGGAGAACCCTTTGCCAGTATAACGCAACCATGCCTGTAAAGAAGAGCCCCGCCCCCCATAAAAAGAAGCCCGCCACCAAAAAGAAGGTGGCGCGAAAGGTCGCACGCCCCGTTGCGGTTGCAAAACCTGCAGCGAAAAAACCAAAGGGTCGGCGTCGCCCGGTTGGGCCAGAAGCGGTGCATGAGATTTTTACCCGTTTCCGAAAAGCCAATCCGGAGCCCAAGGGCGAACTCGAACATGTCAATGTCTTTACGCTGCTGGTCGCGGTGGTTTTATCCGCGCAAGCAACAGATGCAGGCGTGAATAAAGCCACGCGCGCACTCTTTGCCATTGCCGACAGCCCTGAGAAAATGGCCGCACTCGGCGAAGATAAAATCCGCGATTACATCAAGACGATTGGCCTCTTCCGTAACAAGGCGAAGAATGTCTATTTGCTCTCACGCGAGCTGATCGAAAAATACAACAGCCAAGTGCCGCGCTCGCGCGAAATTCTCGAAACACTCCCCGGCGTGGGTCGCAAGACGGCGAATGTTGTGATGAATATGGCTTTTGGTGAGCCAACCATTGCGGTGGATACGCATCTCTTCCGTCTGTCGAACCGCATTCCGCTTGCGCTCGGCAAAACGCCACTTGCCATTGAACTGGGATTGCAGAAAGTCATCCCGGCTGAATTCATGCTGCATGCGCACCATTGGCTGATTCTCCACGGCCGCTATATTTGCAAGGCGCGCCGGCCAGAATGCGAACGCTGTCTCATTTCAGAGCTTTGCACATCACCCGAAAAGACAATCTGAGCTGCTTTTGCTGAGCCTTCGGTGCCATGCTAGCTTTTTGCCATGCTCGGACCCGCTGACCTCGAAGATTGGACCTATGACGAGCGCGACATGATTTGTGCCGCGCTGCGCCGTCATGATTCCATTCATGCCGTGGTGACGGGCGCTGATCGCACCGCTATCGGATTTCCCGATCATTTGCGCAATCATGTGTGCCGCTTCGTCGCGCAAGAAGAGATGGCGATGGATGATCTTTGGATGATTGCGGAATGGCTCGGCTGTTTTGCGCGCCACGCCGCTTAATTTTTACTTTAAAAGAAATAGAGCGATGAGGCCTGTTGTGCCCACCACAATGCGCCACCAAGCA